>NZ_JBKEVC010000009.1:0-137357 GCF_056356895.1 Bifidobacterium sp. LH_424 | reverse complement strand
CAGGATCCCGTTCGACTTGCATGTGTTAAGCACGCCGCCAGCGTTCATCCTGAGCCAGAATCGAACCCTCCACAAAAAACATTGCAGAAAGACATCGACAGATGACTCTCACTAAAAACAATTGACGGAACATCCTATAAGGAAGGACGTTCGCACAAAAACCCCGACCCCCATCAAACCCCCTCGGGTACTCGAAAACGAGCGGGAATCGGACTGGCAATCATTGACTATAAAGAAGTAAGTAGTACAACACACTCTTGAGTTCTCAAACCACCACCACACGCCGAACACCCCGGAAACCAACCAACAGGAAGGAACCCCGACCGCTCAGCGGCAGCGAATGAATAACCTACACCACACCGACCAACACCGCAAACCAGCATGCGAAAAACACGCCCGAAACGTTGCAACGACGGCGTTCCCACGGCGTGTCGAAAACAAGGGCCCAAACCCCCTACACCCACCAGCCTACCCGGCCACACACCACCACACACACCCCAACCAACACAATTCACCCACAACCAACCACACATTCACCCAACCCGACAACCCCCACAGCCCGCCCCGGCGGGCAGCTCCCCCTCACAGGGGGAGCAGACGTCGTCAAGGTCGCGCCCGGCGAGAACGGCCCGGCAGCTCCCCCTCACAGGGGGAGCACACTCTCCCCCACCCGGCCCCGCCGGGAGCCCCCTCAACAGAGGGGGCCCAAGACGACGACGCCCCACGCACATACGAAAAGATCCCCGGCTCCTTACGGAACCGGGGATCTTCAATACGTCACGGCATCACGCCGAAACGGCGTCACACCATAGCGACGGCATCAGGCAACCGCGTTCGGGTCGACCGGGATGCCGGGGCCCATCGTGGAGGTGATGGTCGCCTTGGTGATGTAGCGGCCCTTCACGGTGGTCGGCTTGAGGCGCTTGACCTCGTCGGCGACAGCGCGGAAGTTCTCGTCCAGAGCGGACTCCTCGAAGGAGGCCTTGCCGATCAGGAAGGAGAGGTTGCCGTTCTTGTCGACGCGGAACTCGATCTTACCGGCCTTGATGTCCTTGACGGCCTTGGCGACGTCCATGGTCACGGTGCCGGTCTTCGGGTTCGGCATGAGGCCACGCGGACCGAGCACACGGCCGAGGCGGCCGACCTTGCCCATCATGTCCGGGGTGGCGACGACGGAATCGAAGTCGAGGAAGCCGCCCTGCACCTTGGCGATGAGCTCGTCGTCACCGACGATGTCGGCGCCGGCCTCCTGCGCCGCGGTGGCCTGCGGGCCACGGGCGAAGACGAGGACCTTGACGGTCTTACCGGTGCCGTGAGGCAGGCTCACGGTGCCGCGGACCAGCTGGTCGGCCTTGCGCGGGTCGACGTTCAGGCGAAGCACCGCTTCGACGGACTCGTCGAAGTTGCGGGTCGGCATGCTCTTGAGCAGCGCGATGGCCTGGTCGGGGGTGTACAGGTTGTTGCGATCGACCTTCTCGGCCGCCTCAAGGTACTTCTTGGAATGCTTAGCCATCTGTCCTTCTCCTTATCAGTCGGTCACCGTGATGCCCATGGAGCGGGCGGTACCTTCGATGATCTTCATGCCGGCCTCGATGTCACGGGCGGAGAGATCGGCCATCTTGGTCTCGGCGATCTCACGAACCTGCGCCTTGGTGACGGAGCCGACCTTGTGGGTCAGCGGGTTCTCGGTGCCCTTGTCGATGCCGGCGGCCTTCTTGAGCAGAGCCGCGGCCGGCGGGGTCTTGAGGATGAAGGTGAAGGAACGATCTTCGTAGACGGTGATCTCGACCGGGATCACCTGTCCCATCTTGTCCTGCGTCTGGGCGTTGTACGCCTTGCAGAAGTCCATGATGTTGACGCCGTGCGAACCGAGCGCAGGGCCCAGCGGCGGGGCCGGGTTGGCCTTGCCGGCCTGGATCTGCAGCTTGATCAGCGCGGTGACTTTCTTCTTGGGAGCCATGTTATGGTTCTTCTTTCTATAACGCGGTGCAATCGGTCGCCGTCCGTCCGCACGCGCCGCCGAAGCGATGCGTGGCCGTCCGCACGGTCTCCTCCCGCAACTTATATCGCTGTGCTGTGCTAGCGGGTCTCCCCTCCAGACACAAACCATCCCATTATGCGGTGCCGTCCCGACATCGTCGACGTCGTCGACACGCGAAAGGGGCCGTCGGGAGAGCGATGCTCCCGACGGCCCCTTTCCCGCGCGATGGCGGCGTCCGCGCGACGCCGGCGTACCGGCCGCGCGCGGATGTCGCCTCACACGCGAGTCACCTCACGCGACTCACTTCGAGCTTTCGTGCTGGACCTGCGCCTTGCGCACGGACTCCTCGGCGGAGGCGATGATGTCCTCGGCCGACAGCGGCTTGAAGCGGCACCACAGTTCGAACGCGACGCCCACGACCAGCATGACGATGCCGGTCCACAGGTTGATCGCGATGCCGTTGGTGTCGGCGCCGTTCATGTTCGGCGCGACGATGCCGACGATCGTGACAATCACGCCGTAGATGATGAACAGGATGGCGATGAGCCGGCGCAGATCGTTGTTGCGCGCCGCCTTGACCGCCTGGTCCTTCTCGGCCTGAGTCAGCAGGTCCTTGCCCTGAGTCTCTTCTGCCATTGCAAACTCCTTAAGACGTTCCTACGTACTATGGGTCAACCCGATGGGTTTAGAAGAACGGGATGTAGAAGACGAGGCCGAGCACGAAGATCACGGTGCCCAGGATGAGCGGCTTCTTGTACCACGGGACCTTCACGGTGGCGACGTCCTTTCCGGCTTCCTTCGCGGCGCGCTTGGCGTCCTCAAGCTCCTCGGCGGAGGCCTCCTTGAAGTACTTGATGCCGTTGGTGCCGAAGGTCAGGCCCTCGAGCTCCTTGTCGGTCTTGGACTTGGTGAACGGCGTGAGCACCGCGGCCACGAACCAGGTGGCCAGGCAGGAGATGATGGCGCCGTACCAGGTCTCGGCGGTGGCGGAGCCGAAGATCGGGCTGCCGGCGGCGACGGACTGCAGGTACAGGATGTAGGTGATGAGCGGGGCGATGATGCCGCACACGTAGCCGACGGTGCCGGCGATGTTGGAGACGCGCTTCCACACGAGGCCGAGGATGAACACGGCGAACAGCGGGGCGTTGAAGAAGCTGAACAGCGTTTGCAGGTACGTCATGATGTTGCCGAACTGCGACGCGATCCACGCGGTGAACACGGAGATGAACACGCCGATCACGGTGATGATGCGGCCCATGTTCAGGTAGTACTTGTCGTTCTGGCCGGGCTTGACGTAGTCCTGCCACAGATCGTAGGTGAACACGGTGTTGAACGAGGAGACGTTCGCGGCCATGCCGGCCATGAAGGAGGCCATCATGCCGGTGATGGCGACGCCGAGGACGCCGTTCGGCAGGTACATCTTGAACAGGTACGGGATGGCTTCGTTGTACTGCAGGACCGGGTGGGCACCGGAGAACAGGTTGCCGACGGTGGCGGCCGCGATCATGCCCGGGATGATGATGATGAGCCAGATGAGCATCTTCGGGATGGCGCCGAGGATAGGCGTCATGCGGGCTGCGGTCATGCTCTTCGCGGCGAAGGCGCGCTGCACCTCGGTGAAGTTGGTGGTCCAGTAGCCGAAGCCGAGCACGAAGCCGAGGCCCATCAGGATGGAGAACCAGTCGCCGCCGACTGGGTTGGTCACGTTGCCGATGCCGGTGCCGGCCCAGGCGTGGATGGAGCCGCTCCAGCCCTTCATGCTGTCGAGCTTGGCGGTCAGACCGCTCCAGCCGCCCACGTGGGACAGGCCGATGACGGTGACCGGGATGAGGGCCGCGACGATGACGAAGAACTGCATGACCTCGTTGTAGATGGCGGAGGTCAGGCCGCCGAGGGTGATGTAGGCGAGCACGAACACGGCGGACACGATGATGGCGGTCCACTGGCTCCAGCCGAGCATGGCCTGCAGGATCAGGGCCATGGCGTACAGGTTGATGCCGGCCTGCAGGATGGTGGACACGGCGAAGCAGAGCGACACGATGACGTGCGCGCCCTTGCCGAAGCGCTGGTACATGAATTCAGGCACGGAGCGCACGCCGGAGCCGTAGTAGAACGGCATCATGAAGATGCCGAGGAACACCATGCCCGGCACGGCGCCGATCAGGTAGTAGTGGATGGTCGGCGTGCCGATCTGGGCGCCGTTGGCGGCCATGCCCAGGATCTCGGTGGCGCCCAGGTTGGCGGCGCAGAACGCGAGGCCTGCGATCCAGGCCGGCATCGAACGACCGGCGAGCAGGAAGTCCTCGGAGGACTTCTGCTGCTTGTGAATCGAGTAGCCGATCCAGACGATCATGGCGAAGTAGATGATGAGGATAAGCCAATCCACCCAGCTCAGCGACAGGCGAATCGCGGATTCCCCGGCAGCAAGATCAATCATGCCGCTCCCTCTTTCCTAGAGTTGTTCTTCCTTGAACACAGGCATCGGTCTCACTGCCGATGTTTGCGTTACCGGTATTAATATAAACCCACCTTTACAAAATCGCAACTTGTATCGAACATATTGCTATTTATTTCAAACAATCCAAGACAAAGACGAACTAATCCGCACATTTCCGCCGTTTGCGCGTGCATTTCCGGCGCGCATGACCGCGTGCCGCATACCGTTCCGGCGGCCGTTCCGCGTTCGCGGACGCACTGAGAACATTGGCATCAACCGGTTCGATTCCGCCGGCCTCGCCCCCCGCCTGTCTCGCAAAGAAATGTAAGATACCTCACATTTCCCCCACGATGTGCGATTCCCGCGCATCGCACATACCCCCAAATACGAAAAATCCCCGCCCAAGGCGGGGATTCCAAGAATGTCAGTTCACTGAGGTTTGGCGACACGTGCGACGGCAAGGCGCACCGAGGGAAGCGGTACCAAGGTACCGCGACCGAGGAGCAACGAAGCTAACGCTCCATCGTTGGATTTCAGTCGAGCTTCTGGACTTGGTTGAAGCCAAGCTCCACCGGCGTATCGCGGCCGAAGATGGACACGAGCACGGTGAGCTTCTGCGTGGTGGGCTCGACGTCGGAGACGACGGCGGCCATGGTGGCGAAGGGGCCGTCGGTGACGGTGACCTGGTCGCCGATGGCGTAGGAGACCTCGACGGTGCGCTTCTTGGCGGCGGCGGGCTTGTCGCCGGCCTTCTTGAGCGCTTCGGAGGCAATCATCGGGGCCATCATGGCGACGACTTCCTTGCGGGAGAGCGGGGCCGGGTCCTTGGTGGGGCCGACGAAGCCGGTGACGCCTTCGGTCTCGCGGACGATGCGGCGGGCGTTCTCGTCGGGCCACATGCGGATGAGCACGTAGCCGGGGACGCGCACGCGGGTGATGACCTTCTTGCCCTTTTCGGTGTGCTTCTCGACTTCCTCCATCGGGACTTCGATCTGGAAGATGGTGTCTTCGAGGCCGAAGGACTGGATGCGGGATTCGACGTTGGTCTTGACGCGCTTCTCGTAGCCGGAGTACGTGTGGAGCACGTACCACTTGCCATCGAGAGTGCGCAGCGACTTGGAGAACGCTTCGACGGCGGCCTGGCCGGCGTCGGTGGCCTCGGCCTGCTCGGATTCGTTGGTCTCCTGCTCCTCATCATCGTCGAGGGAGATGGAGGGCGTTTCGACGGAGGCGACCGGGGTCTCGGAGGACTCGGACGCTTCGGCCGGAACCTCGGAGGCGGTCGCATCGGATTCCGCGGTCTCGGAAGTCTGGGCGGCGGCATCGGCGGAAGCCGTGTCGTCGGCGTTCACGTCGGCGGCCTCGGCCGGAGCGGTCTCCGGCAGGTCGGGCAGCGCGTCGAGATTCTCGAGATTCACTTCATCACTCATGCGTATTCACCTTCGGGTTTCGTTGTCGTGTGTCAGTACGATCAGCCGAACACCCACAGCGTAAGCTTGCCCAGACCGTAGTCCATGCCGGTGACGAGCGCCATCAGCAGCAGCACGAAGATGAAAACGGCCAGAGACCAGAAGAACAGTTCCTTGGCGGTGGGGGTCACGACCTTGCGAAGCTCATCGATGATCTGCTTGATAAACAGACCGATGCGCATGAAGACGTTCGGCTTGATGGCCTTTTCGCTCTTGCTAGCCTTCGCCATATTCATCCTTCGCTCAGGGTATTCATAGATCCTTGGCAGGGAAGGCGGGACTCGAACCCACAACCTACGGTTTTGGAGACCGTTGCGCTACCAATTGCGCCACTTCCCTAGGTGAAAATCACCTTGCTCGGCATCCTCGAGAGAACGCTTCGCCCGGCGAAAACCGCCAAGCAGATATAGTAGCGGCTCGTCCGGAATCCGTCAATTCGAGGTGTCCACATACAGAGAATCCCGTGTCAAAACCACGGGATTCCAACGATGTTACGGCATGTCGCGATCTACGCGAAACGCACGCGTCACGCCTCGACGTACGCCTTCATGCGGCGCATGCCCTCGGCGAGCTGGTCGTCGGCCAGCGCGTAGGAGAAGCGCAGGTAGCCGGGCGCGCCGAACGCCTCGCCCGGGACGGCGGCGACGTGCGCCTCGTCGAGCAGCGCGGCGGCGAACTCGGAGGAGGAGTGCGAGACGGTGCCGTTGGGGCCGAGCGGCTTGCCCAGCAGCGCGGTGATGTCGGCGAACGCGTAGAACGCGCCGGTCGGCGTCGGGCAGTTCACGCCCTCGATGTCGTTCAGCGCGGCGACGATCGCCTTGCGGCGCACGTCGAACGCCTCGCGCATGCGGTACACGGCGTCGAGCGGGCCAGAGACAGCGGCGATGGCGGCGCGCTGGGATACGTTCGCCACGTTGGAGGTCATGTGGCCCTGCAGCTTGGCGGCGGCCTTGGCGACCGGCTCGGGGGCGATGAGCCAGCCGACGCGCCAGCCGGGCATCGCGTAGGTCTTGGCGACGCCGTTGAGCACGATGAGCTGGTCGCGCACCTCGGGCACGGCGGTGCCGATGTACGTGGTGTGCGCGTCATCGTAGTTGAGGTGCTCGTAGATCTCGTCGGAGATGACCCACACGTGGTGCTCGATCGCCCACTTGGCGATGCCTTCGATCGTCTCGGCGCTCCACACGGCGCCGGTCGGGTTGTTCGGGGAGGTCACGATGATCGCCTTGGTGCGCTCGGTGCGGGCCGCCTCAATCGCGGCGAGGTCCGGTTCGAAGCCGCGGTCAGCCCCGGCGAACACCTCGACCGGCTTGCCGCCAGCGAGCTTGACGGCCTCCGGATAGCTGGTCCAGTACGGCGTCGGGATGATGACCTCGTCGCCCTCGTTCAGCAGGATCTGGAACGTCGAGTAGACGGCCTGCTTGCCGCCGTTGGTCACGACGACCTGATCGGGCGTCACCTCGTAGCCGGAGTCGCGCAGCGTCTTGTCGGCGATGGCGCGACGCAGCTCGGGCAGGCCCGGCGTGGGCGTGTACTTGTAGTTCTTCGGGTCGCGGCAGGCGGCCGCCGCCGCGTCGACGACGTAGTCGGGCGTCGGGAAGTTCGGCTCGCCGGCGCCGAAGCCGATGACGTCGAGTCCGGCGGCCTTCATGGCCTTCGCCTTGGAGTCGACGGCGAGCGTGGCGCTCGGGGTCACGTGATTGATACGGTCGGAGAGAGTCTGCCAATCAGCCATAGTCATGGCTCCCACAATAAACCCGGGGAGCGAAAAAGGGAACAGTCCGACGGGCTGTTCCCCTGGTGAGTCGGCGACGTTTCAGACAAGCACGAGATTGTCGCGGTGGACGAGCGGATGCGCGTACTCCTCGCCGAGGATGCGCTTGAGCTGCGTCGTGTTGCGTCCGAGCATGCGCGGCACCTCCTCGGAGTCGTAGCCGGCGAGTCCGCGCGCCAGATGCGTGCCGTCCTCCGCGTCCACCCACACCGGGTCGCCGGCGGAGAACGCGCCGCGCACCTCGACCGCGCCGGCGGCGAGGAGCGACGCGCGTCCGCCGCGCACGGCCTCGGCCGCGCCGGCGTCGACGATGATCGTTCCGCGCGGCTCGGCGGCGAAGCCGATCCACAGCCGTCGCGTCGAGCCACGGCGCTTCACCGGCGCGAACGCGGTGCCCACCGGATCGCCCATCAGCGCCGGTCCCGCATTGCCCGCGCACGTGAGCACGGTGGGGATGCCGGAGACGGCCGCGACGCGCGCCGCCTCCAGTTTCGTGACCATGCCGCCGGTGCCGACCTTCGAGCCGGTCCCGCCGACCTTCACCTCGCCGAGCGCGTCCACGACGTTCGGCACGTAGCCGATGCGTTTCGATCCGGGTTCCGACGGCGGGGCCGTGTACAGGCCGTCGACGTCGGTGAGCAGGACGAGCGCGTCGGCGCGCACGAGGTTCGCGACGAGCGCCGACAGTCGGTCATTGTCGCCGAAACGGATCTCGTTCGAGGCGAGGGAGTCGTTCTCGTTGATGATCGGCACGACGCCCAGGTCGAGCAGCCGGTCGAGCGTGCGCTGCACGTTGCGGTACTGGGTGGCGCGGATCGTGTCCTCCGCGGTGATGAGGATCTGCCCAACACGCACGCCGAACCGGCCGAACGACGCCTCGTACTGCGCCATCAGCAGGCCCTGGCCGACGGCCGCGGTCGCCTGCTGCGTGGCGACGTCGGCCGGTCGCGCGTCGAAGCCGAGCGGGCCGAAGCCCGCGGCGATGGCGCCCGACGAGACGAGCACGACGCGCGCGCCCATCAGGTGCGTCGAGGCGAGCGCGCCGACCAGCGCGTCGAGCTTGCCGGCGTCGAGATGGCCGTCCGCCTGCGTGAGCGAGCTCGAACCGACCTTGACGACGACGGTCTCCGCCTCGGCCACCCGCCTGCGGATCTCGGCCTGTGATGGTGTGGACATGATTCCCCTTCCGTTTCGGCTCCCTCTGACGAGGGAGCTGTCGGCTGCAAGCCGACTGAGGGAGAGATCCGCATGCCCCCCGGGTGGTCTCTCCCTCAGTCCCGCTGCGCGGTCCAGCTCCCTCGTCAGAGGGAGCCACGATGACTACTGCTCTTCGATGTCTTCGCCGCGACCGAACAGGCTCTTCTCGTCGTGGCGGTCGTCGTCGATGGACGGGTCGGCCCAGTGGCCGGCCTTGCGTTCCTTCATCATCGCCTCGCGCACGGCGGTCTTCGCGTCCATCATCGCGTGGTATTCGCGACGGCGTTCCGCGTTCGTGCGGCGGCGGGAGCCCGGCTGTTCGGCGTCGAGACGCAGATCCTGGCCGCGCGCGCCCAGCGGCGCGCCGTCGAGACGCTCCGCGCCGGCGGCGATGGTCGGATCCCAGTCGAAGTCGACGGCACGGTCGCCGCGGCCGATGCGTACCTCGTCGCCCGGCTTGGCGCCCTTGCGGCGCAGCTCGTCCTCGACGCCCAGCTTGGCGAGACGGTCGGCGAGGTAGCCGACGGCCTCGTCGTTGTCGAAGTTGGTCTGCTGCACCCAGCGTTCCGGCTTGCGTCCGGTGACCTCGAACCAGAATTCGCCGAGCTTGTTCTCCTTGCGTTCGACGGTGAAGTCGACCGGGGTGCCGTGCTCGTCGGCGGAACGACGGCGACGCCCGCGCGTCTCCAACGGCTTGATGACGACGCGGGTCTCCTCCTCGGCCTGCTCGCGCTTGGCGACCTCGTCGCGCATCTCGGCGACCATCTCGGCCAGCGCGAAGTTGAGCTCCTTCAGGCCCTCGTGCGAGGCGGTGGAGATGATGAACACCTTCATGCCCATCTTCTCGAATTCGGGCTTGACGAACTCGGCGAGCTCCTTGGCCTCCGGCACGTCGGCCTTGTTGAGGATGATGATGCGCGGACGCTCCGGGATCGGGATCGCTCCGAGCGGCAGTTCCAGCGAGCCCGCGTATTCGGCGAGCTCGTGCTCCAGCGCCTCGTAGTCGCTGACCGGGTCGCGACCGTCCTCGAGCGTCGCGCAATCGATGACGTGCGCGATGATCTCGGTGCGTTCGATGTGGCGCAGGAATTCGAGGCCCAGGCCCTTGCCCTGGGAGGCGCCCGGAATCAGGCCCGGCACGTCGGCGATCGTGTAGCGGCGGTCGCCGGCGATGACCACGCCGAGGTTCGGCACGAGCGTGGTGAACGGGTAGTCGGCGATCTTCGGCTTGGCGGAGCTCATCGCGGCGATGAGGCTCGACTTGCCGGCGGACGGGAAGCCCACGAGCGCCACGTCGGCGATGGACTTGAGCTCGAGAATCACGTCGCGTTCCTCGCCGAGCTCGCCGAGCAGGGCGAAGCCGGGGGCGCGGCGCGTGCGGTTCGCCAGCGCGATGTTGCCGAGGCCGCCGGCGCCGCCTTCGGCGGCGATGAAGCGGTCGCCCTCATGGCGCAGGTCGGCGAGCTCCTCGCCGGGGTGCTTGGGGCTCCCCTGCTCGCCCTTGGCCGTGAAGATCACGGTGCCGCACGGCACGGGCAGGATCAGGTCCCTGCCCTTGACGCCGTCCTTGTTGTCGCCCAGGCCCATCGTGCCGCTGGGCGCGACGCGGTGCGGCATGAAACGGTAGTCCAGCAAACTGGTCGCGTTGCGCGTCGCCTCGAAGATGACGGAGCCGCCGTCACCGCCGTTGCCGCCGTTCGGGCCGGCCAACGGCTTGTACTTCTCACGGCGGATGCCGGCCGAGCCGTTGCCGCCGTCGCCGCCCTTCACATGGACGGTCACTCGATCCACAAAATCACTCATAACTTGTTACCCTATCCTGACCCTTGGTTCATGGTCGTTCGAAATACGCCGGATACGAAAAAGCCGCGTCCTTGCGGGCGCGGCTTCTCGAAACGCTTGTCGCTGAAATCTCAGCTGGTCGCTCAGGCGGCGATGACGTCGACGACCTTGCGGTCACGACGGACGCCGAACTTGACGGAGCCGTTGGTCAGCGCGAACAGGGTGTGGTCCTTGCCCATGCCGACGTTCTGGCCCGGGTGGAAGTTGGTGCCACGCTGGCGGACGATGATGTTGCCGGCGACGACGGCCTCACCGCCGAACTTCTTCACACCGAGGTATTGAGGATTTGAATCGCGACCGTTACGCGAGCTGGAAGCACCCTTCTTATGTGCCATGATCGTTTCCTTTCGGTACTAATTAAGCTTGTTTGGAAAACCTGCTGTCAAGAACTCAGGCGATCTCGGTGATCTTCACCATCGTCAGCTTCTGACGGTGGCCCTTGCGGCGGGCGACGCCGGTCTTGTTCTTGTACTTCTGGATGTTGATCTTCGGGCCCTTGGCGTCGTCCTTCACGACCTCGGCCTTGACGGAGACCTTGGCGAGATCAGCGGCGGCGAGGGTGACGTTCGCACCGTCGACCACGAGCGCGACCGGGAATTCCACGGTATCGCCCTGCTTCGCGTCGAGACGGTTGACGAGGATGACGTCGCCGACCTCGACCTTTTCCTGATGGCCACCGGCCTTCACAATCGCGTACATAATCGTTCCTTTATTGAATTGGCAAGCTTCTTGCCTGACTCACCCGGATATGCCGGGCTCGCGGTCAGACACCAACAGTCGAACTTACACCGACGCGCGGACTAACGCAACCGTGTTCCGTCCGCGTGTCAGGTGTGGATGTGTTATAGGGGTCTCTCCCCCAGTCGGCTTCGCCGCCAGCCCCCTCGTCAGAGGGGGCTGAGAGAAAGCGGGCTCAGTCGTCGTTGCCGGCGGCGACGGCCGCGGCGGCGATCTGGGCGAGCTTGGCCTTCACGTCCGGCGTGGAGCCGGCCGGCTCCGGCGCGGGGGTGGTGCCGCGGCCATGCTTGTTCGTCTTGACGAACGGGTCGCCGCCGCGCAGCGCGTACGGGTCGTCGTAATCGGCGTTGACGATCGGCTTGTCATGCAGGATGAAGCCGCGGCCCTTGCAGGTCGGGCACTCCTCGGAGAACGCCTCCACCAGGCCCTGACCGATGCGCTTGCGCGTCATCTGCACGAGGCCGAGCGAGGTGACCTCCGCCACCTGGTGCTTGGTGCGGTCGCGCGCCAGGCATTCGACGAGTCGGCGCAGCACGAGGTCGCGGTTGGCGGGCATCACCATGTCGACGTAGTCGATCATGATCATGCCGCCGATGTCGCGCAGACGCAGCTGGCGCGCGATCTCCTCGCTGGCCTCGAGGTTGCATCGGGTGACGGTCTCCTCGAGCGACTTGCCGCGGCCGATGAAGCGACCGGTGTTCACGTCGATCGTGGTCATCGCCTCGGTGCGGTCGATGACGATCGAACCGCCGGACGGCAGGTACACCTGACGTTCCATGCCCTTGCGGAGCTGCGAGTCGATCTGCCACTTGTCGAACACGTCCTTGCCCTGATGGTCGGCCGGATCCCACTTCTCCAGCTTGTCCTTCAGGTCGGGGGCCATCGTGTCGAGGTACTCCTCGATGCGCTCGTACACCTTGTCGCCCTCCACGATGAGCTTCGTGAAGTCGTCGTTGAAGATGTCGCGCACGACGCGAATCGCCACGTCCGGCTCGCCCTGCAGCAGCTTCGGACGCTTGCCGTGCCAGAACTCCTCGCGCTTGGCGTTGATGCGCTCCCACTGGCGCACGAGGCTCTCCAGATCCTTGACGATCGCCTCCTCGCTCGCCCCCTCGGCCGCGGTGCGGATGATCACGCCCATGTCCTTCGGGGCGATCTTCGAGACGATGTTCTTCAGGCGGGAGCGCTCACGCTCCGAAAGCTTGCGGCTCACGCCGGTCATGCCGCCGGACGGCACGAGCACGAGGAAGCGGCCGGCGAGCGTGACCTGCGAGGTCAGTCGCGCGCCCTTGTGGCCGATCGGGTCCTTGGTGACCTGCACGAGCACCGGGTCGCCGGACTTGAACGCGAGTTCGATGCGGCGCGGCTGGCCTTCGAGGCGCGTCGCGTCCCAGTTGACCTCGCCGGCGTACAGCACGCCGTTGCGCGCCTGGCCGATGTCGACGAACGCCGCCTCCATGCTCGGCAGCACGTTCTGCACGCGGCCGAGGTACACGTTGCCGACGGTCTGCACCTCCTGGATGTCGGACACGTAGTGCTCGACGAGCACGTTGTCCTCCACCACGGAGATCTGCGTGTGCTGTTCCTTCTCGCGCACGACCATCAGGCGTTCGACGTTCTCGCGGCGTGCAAGGAAGTCCTGTTCCATGAGCTGCGACTGGCGGGAGCGTTCGCGGCGGTTGTCGCGGCGGCGCTGCTTCTTGGCCTCGAGTCGGGTCGAGCCCTCCACGTCGGTGATCTCGTCGATGTACTGCTGCTTGCGGGAGCGGCGCGCGACGATCTGCTCGTCGTCGCCTCCCTTGTTGCGGCGGCGACGGCGACGGCGCGTGACCGTCTCCTCCTCGTCGCGGGAGGCGCGCTCGTCACGCTCGTCGCGATCGTCGGTCTCGCGCGCGGAACGCTCGTCGCCGGACGTCTGGTCGGCCTTGTTGCGGCGGCGACGACGGCGGCGCGTGCGCGTCTCGTCGGCGTTCTCGTCGTTCTCCTCCTCGTCGATCGGACGGTAGGAGATGTCGTCGAGTTCGAGGTCCTCCTCGATCTGCTCGACTTCGGCGGCGGCGCGGCGCTCCTGCGCGTTGAGGCGGCGGTTGCGGCCGCGGCGCGTGCGCGTCGAGCCGGATTCCTCGTCCTGAGTGTCGGCGGCGTCGCGGTCATCACGCTCGTCGCGTTCCGAACGCTCGTCGCGGTCGTCGGCGCGCGTGTCGGCGGCGTCGCGGTCGGCGCGACGGCGACGGCGCGTGCGGCGGCCCTCGCGGGCGCCGTCCCCGCGCTCGTCGTCATGGTCGGAGCCCTCGCGCTCGTCGCGGGATTCCGTCTCGTCGTCGTCATCGTCGCGCGTGCGCGCCGATCCGGCCGGCAGCACGGGCTCCTGGAACAGCAGCGAGGTCATCGGCTTGGCGCGGCGGCCCCCGTTGTCGCCGCGATCGTCGCGGTCATCACGCTCGTCGCGATCGTGGATCGGCAGCACGTCGAGCAGCTCCTCGGCGCGTTCCAGCTGCTCGTCGTCGTCCTCGCGGTCGTCGCGGCGGGAACGGGAGTAGCGCGGGTAATCGTCGTCATCGTCGTAGTCGTCGTGCAATGCGGCGCGACGACGGCGCGAACGCACCGGACGATCGTAGTCGTCATCGTCGCGGGAGACGCGACGACGACGGCGCGACGGACGATCGGCCGGCTCGACGTCATCATCATCGTCGTCGAAGCGGGCGCGACGACGGGAACGCGACGGACGATCGTCGTCACGGTCGTCGTCATCGTCGTCGAAGCGTGCGCGACGGCGCGAACGGGACGGACGATCGTCGTCATCGCGATCGTCTCGGGAGACGCGACGACGGCGCGAACGCACCGGCGCCTCGTCGGCGTCGTCGGACGCGACGGGCGCGTCGTCGGACGACGACGCATCGGCGGTCTCCGACGGCTGGTCGGCGGCCGGCAGCTTCGGCTCCTCGAACATCGGCGCGGAGTGGTCCTCGACCTTCAGTTCGAGCGACGCGCCGGCGGCACCGGCGCCGCGCACCACGCGACGGCCGCCGCGACGGCGACGGGCGGGCGCGGGGGACGTGGACGACGATGCGTCGGCGGAGGAATCGGCGGATTCGGGTACGTTGATGTTCAGGGCGCCGACCTCGTCGGCCCCATCGTTGTTCACAGTGGGCACAATGCTCCTCGCCGGCATGCTGCACCATGCCAGGCCTTACTCAGGCTCGCTGCGGCTGTCACACCACGCTCTCACCGTGGCCGCGCATCGATTGCGCCCGCAGAAGCAAATCCAGTCAAAGTCTGTGCGGCTCGGACGGCGGACACCGGCGCTCGCGCGAAGGTTCGGGGGAAAGACCCGATGCGAGGGGATCGACGCCATCTGGCACGTCGGCGGCTTGCAGAACCGCCATCCTCCAGTATGCCACAACTTTGAGCGGAGCGTGTTCACGCACGGCCCATGTCTCCCGACGAATCAGACGAGCCAGGCAAGGAGGATGTCGGCGAGGAGTGGCAGTTCGGAGGCGGGCAGCTGCTCGTCGTGCTTGTGGGCGAGCAGCGGGTCGCCGGCGCCGAGGTTCACGGCCGGGATGCCGAGCTGCGAGAAGCGCGCCACGTCGGTCCAGCCGAGCTTCGCCAGAGGCTCGCGGCCGGTGCGTTCGCGCACGAGGTCGGCGAGCGAGACGGCGAGCGGCGCGTCCATGCCGGGGCGGGCGGACGGCGACTCGTCCTTCATCTCGATGCCGTAGCCCTCGAACACGCCGCCGGTGGCGACATGCTCGCCGTTGCCGAGTTCGGCGCCCGCGTCCGCGCCCATCATCAGTGCCTTGGCCTCGGGCAGCGTCTTGTCCGGCGCGAACCGGTAGTTGACGTGCACGCGGCATTCGTCGGGGATCACATTCGTGCCCTTGCCGCCGGAGATGAGCGTGGCGTTGAGGCCCTCGCGGTAGGTCAGGCCGTCCACCTCCACGTCCGCCGGCTCGTACGCGGCGAGACGGTTAAGAATGCCCGCCGCCTTGTGGATCGCGTTCTCGCCCATCCACGCGCGGGCGGAGTGCGCGGCGACGCCGTGCGTGACCACGTCGAAGCGGATCGTGCCGTTGCAGCCGCCCTCGATGCCGCAGTTGGTCGGCTCGCCGATGATCGCGAAATCGCCCTGGATCCAGTCGGGATGGCTTTCGACGACCTTCCTCAGGCCGTTCTTCTCGGCGGCGACCTCCTCATGGTCGTAGAAGACGAACGTGAGGTCGGCCTTCGGCGTGGTCTCGGGCGTGGAACCGTCAAGCACGGCGGCGAGGTACAGCATGACCGCGTCGGACGCCTTCATGTCGGTGGCGCCGCGCCCCCACAGCACGCGTTCGCCCGGGTGGGCGGCGGCCACGTCCTCGCGGATGAGCGGGTCGCCGGGTTCGAGCCACTTCGGCGGGAAGTTGTCGATGACCGGCACCGTGTCGATGTGGCCGGCGAGGATCACGCGGGAATCGCGTCCGAACGCGGTGGAGGCGACGACCGTGTCGCCGTGGCGGCGCACGTCGAGATGCGGGTAGGTCTTGAGGAACGACTCGATGTCGTCGGCGAGCGCGGTCTCGTCGTCGCTGACGGAGTACACGCCCATGATCTGGTCGAGCAGGGATTCGAGCTGTTCGCCGCGCGGCGCGGCGGTGTTCAGGGAAAGCGTCATGCCGTCCATCCTAACGGCGCGACGGCGCACGCAAGACGCGCGTCCCGTTTTCACTCCCCTCGGCCGACACCCCCTCAGTCGGCTCCGCCGACAGCTCCCCCTGAAGGGGGAGCAGCATACTGACTCCTTGCTCCCCCTTTGAGGGGGAGCTGGCTCGCGCAGCGAGACTGAGGGGGTCTCCGCCGCGCGTCCCGGCCATTGGTTGAGATTTCGGGGCGGATGGCGGGCCGTTGTGCCACACTCAAGGTGACGGTTCGTAAGAAATCAAGGAATCACAACGATATATCACAACGATATAGAGGGGGCTTTACGGGTATGCCGGGTCTGTTGAGCGCGATGCAGGGGTTCTGCGTCATCGGCATCGTGATTTTCGTGGGCTATGTGGCGGCGCGCATGCGCATCGGCGGCCCGAGCGCGCAGATGGTGCTCAACCGCTTCTCGTTCTTCGTGTCGAGCCCGTGCCTGATGTTCGCGATCCTGTCGAAGGAGCCGATCTTCGACATCTTCCACCCGTCGATCATCGTGGCGTTCCTGTCGGCGCTGCTCGTCGGCGTCGTGTTCCTCGTCCTCAATCGCATGTTCTTCCATCTCAAGGCCCCGGACGCGACGATCGGCGCGCTGAACTCGCTGTACCTGAACTCGAACAACATCGGTCTGCCGGTCGCCACGTACATCCTCGGCAACGGCGCGCTGGTCGCGCCGATCCTCGTCATGCAGCAGGCGCTGTTCACGCCGATCGGCCTGACCGTACTCGACGTGACGACGAAGGGCAAGGTGTCGCTCAAGGAGATCGCGAAGCAGCCGCTGCACCAGCCGCTGCTCATCGGCTCGCTGCTCGGCATCGTGGTCTCCGCGCTGAACGCGAAGCTGGGCTGGTTCCCCGTGCCGAACTACATCTACGACCCGATCAACATGATCGGCGAGTCGGCGGTGCCGATGATCCTGATGGCGTTCGGCATGTCGTTGCACGGCACGAGGCCGCTGCAGCAGAAGGGCGACATTCCCGCGATCTTCACGGTGGCGGCGCTGAAGAACGTCGTGATGCCGATCATCGCGTTCCTGCTCGCCTACTTCATGATGGGCTTCCGCGGGCCGGAGCTGTACGCGTGCGTCGTGCTCGCCGCCCTGCCGACCGGCCAGAACGTGTACAACTACGCGGCCCGCTACAACGTGGGTCTCACGTTCGCGAGGGACGGCATCCTGATGAGCACGATGACCAGCCCGATCTTCATCGCCGTCATCGCGGCGCTGCTGAGCTGACCTCCTCCAGCGAATCCACGATCGGGCAGCCCATGTCGCGCGGCAACGGCACGCGCGCGCACGCCTCGACGCCGACCGCCTGTGCTCCGGCGGCGAGCGCGGCCGTCAGCCCTCCCGCCGAATCCTCGAAGACGAGGCAGTCGCGCGGATCGACGCCGGCCAGCCGCGCGCCGGCGAGGTAGGGCGCGGGGTCGGGTTTGTGCGCGAGCCCGTCGTCGCCGGCGACGAGTCCCACGAACACGCCGGCGGGCGCGGCGGCGATGACGCGTTCCCCGAGCGAGCGCGGCGAACCGGTGACGAGCACGGACGGCACGGATGCGGCGCGCAGGGCGAGCATCAGATCCCACGCCCCCGGCGTCCACGGAATGGAGGAGGCGTCGTTCCCCGCGCCGCGATCCGCGCCGGCTTCGTACATGGCGGTCACGTCGGCGACGAGTCCGCGTATCACCGCGTCGGCGCTCTCCCCCACGCCTGCCTCGCGCAGGACGCGTGCGCAGACGGGCAGCGGCGCGGCGGTCATCGCGCGGCTCAGTGCATCGCTCCAGACGACGCCGTGGCGTTCGGCGCACCGACGTTCGGCCTCCACCCACATCGGGTCGGAGTCGACGAGCGTCCCGTCGAGGTCCCACAGCACGGCCCGTGGTCTATATGTGCGGCCGCCCGCAGTGATGGTGATGCGCGGCATGGCGTCTGTCCCGTTCATGATGTTCCTTTCGCAGCGGACGCGTTTCGCCGCACGCCGCCGGTCACGCCGTGGGTTCCGCCGATTCCGCCGTCGTCCTGCCGCCGCGGCGGAACGCCAGCGGCGAGACCCCGGTCTTCCGTTTGAACGCGGCGCACAGCACGGACGGCGAGGAGAACCCGCAGGCGGCGCAGATCTCCTTCAGTCCGGCGTCCGTGTTGGCGAGCAGATACTGCGCGGCGTCGATGCGCGCCTGCATGACGTAGGCGTGCGGCGTGTATCCGGTCTGCGCCTTGAAGACGCGGATGAAGTTGTATTCGCCCATGTAGGCGAGGGCCGCTAGGTCGGCGACGGGCAGCGGTTCGTCGAGATGCTGCCCGATGTATGCGACGACGCGTCTGATGTCGTCCTGTTCCTGCCGCCGGTCCGCCTCGATCGTATTCTCGGGGGCCAGCATCTCGCACAGGATGTCGTTGATGGTCTTGCCGAGGACGGGCTCGCAGATGCGCTCCCCGTCGGCGAACACCTCGTGGATGCGGGCCAGCCGGTTGATCGCGTATGCGGGGTTCCTCAACGCGAAGGTCGTGCCCAGCCGGGCGTGGATCGCGTCGTAGTACGGCCGCGCCGCCTTCCCGTCGAAGTGCAGCCACAGCACGTCACTTTCCTCCAGCGCCCGGTAGTAGTGATACGTGTAGCAGTCGAGCAGCGCGAAATCGCCGGCGTGCGCCGAGCTCTCCTCCTTCCGTTCCCCGGTGCGGAACGTGAACGACCCGCTGTTGAGGTACATGATGAGGAAGCTGTCGTAGGCGGCGCGTTCGGTGGTGTGGCCCGGCCGGTAGCGGTACAGTCCGGTCTGCAACGGGTAGAGGAAGGTGTCGCGCGCTACGAGGCTGGGCGTGTGCACGTAGTAGTCGTAGCTGTCGGCCCATACGAGGTGCTCGGCCGCGTCGGCGTATTCGATCTCGTTGATGTCCATCGGCCGGCCTCCTCGCTCTCCCCACGTCGCACCGGTTTCCCAGTGTAGCGCGGGGAGACGGGAGGCCGGCCCGCCGCCGCATCGTGCGGATGGTCCGATCCGGGCGGCTACGCCTTGCGCAGCACGGTCTCGTAGACGGGCGTGACCTCGACCGATTCGAGCGCGGCGATGCGTCCGTCGGCGCGTTCCATGCGCGCGGCCATCGCCGATTCGACGTTGACGTTCGCGCCTTCGCGGATCGGCGTGATGGTCAGGACGAGCCGGCCGCGGGCGTCGGCGAGACGGGACGCGCAGTCGCGCAGTCCCACCTCCCAGGTGTCGCCGTTCGCGAAGTTGTCGTCGACGAGCACGCCGTCGCACCACAGCCAGCCGATGTCGCCGGCGTAGCGGATGCGCAGGCGCGCGTCGGCCATGCCGTCGCCGCGCGCCGCGCCGTCCGCGAGCGCGTCGACGAGCGTGTCCGGCAGGTCGATGAGGTAGCGCGTGTCGGACAGCCGCGTGACGGTCGCGGCGGCGCGCACAAGTTCGCGCGTGACGGTGCGGGAGGCGAGGTAGCCGTCCGGATAGGCGGTGACGTCGACGTGGGCCGCGGTCGATTCGACGACGAGACGGCCGCCGGTCTCGTAGACGACGGCGCCGTCGTTGACGATGCTCGGCCGTGCCGGATCCTGCGCGACCGGCGTGCCGGCGAAGACGAGCGCCTCGCCGCCGATGACGGTCATCGTGTCGGCCTTGGCGCGGCTGACGCACACGATGTCGACCGCGTGGCCGGCGTCGTCGCGCGCCTCGAACCGTTCGAGGTCGGCGTCGGCGGCGACATGCCGCACGTCGCCGCCGGCGAACCGGAACCAGCAGTCGTCCATGCCGTCGGGACGCAGGAAGACGAACGTGCGGCGCGACGAGCCCGGCGTCGCGATCACGGTGACCGGCTGCGCGGTGGCGGCTTCGAGCAGGACGCCGTCCAGGTCCATGTTGAGCGGCAGCACGCAGTTCTCGTCCGCGGCGAGCGAGACGCCGTCGAACGTGACGGTCGCGCCGGAGGCGAGCGTGATCGCGATGGTCTCGCCCTTCTTGGCCGTCATCGTGTCATGGTCCTGGAAGTTGTCGATGAAGACGAAGCCGCGTTCGCCGTCGGTGCGCACGCACCAGCGCAGCGTCTCCTTGTCACGCGGGTCGATCGCGGTCTGGCCGTCGGGGACGGCCACGCCGAGCGGGCACAGGCGGTCGGCGAACGCGAGGCCGAAGTAGTGGAGCGCCTTGCAGCGGCGATACGATTCGCGGGCCTGGCCGAACTCGCCGAGCGCCGCCTGGAAGTCGTAGGAGATCTTCGGTGTCTGGCTCTCGTTGAGGTAGACGCCGTCGCCGATCGGGTTCGAGCCTCCCTGGAACATGTAGTAGCCGAGGAAGTTGCAGCCGGACGCCATCTTGATGTTGGCCATCGCGTCCACGGACTTCATGGGCAGGACGAACCGGTAGTTGTACGAGCTGAACATGCCGCCGCCCATCTCGCAGCAGGCGTACGGCTTGGTCTCCGGCTCGTAGGTGGGGTCGAACTCCTCGCCGCGGGGGCAGTCGTTGGAGTGGAAGTCGCGGTACAGGTACTCGTCGGTGACGGGGTGCTCGCCGGCATCGCCGTAGAACAGCCACGGGCGGTACGCGTAGCCGCCCCACAGCGGCAGCACGTCGTCGGGCACCGGGGAGCCGCCCCAGCCGGTGTTCGTGTAGAACGGCACGGAGATGCCCTCCTCCTCGGCGATGCGGCGCAGCGCGTGCACGTAATCGAAGCCGTCGTGGCCGCCGGGCACCCATTCGTCCGAGATGCCGGTGGTCATCTCCCACGGCGCGGACGAGTGCATGTACTCGTTGTCGAGCTGGGCGGCGACGATCGGGCCGCCGTCCTTGAAGTAGAGGCCGTCGAGCTGGGCGGCGATGTGCGCGTACAGGTCGTGCACCTTCTCGAGGAAGCCGGGGTCCATGGAGCGCACCTCGTACGGCTTGCCGTACATCCAGTCGGGGATGCCGCCGTTGCGCACCTCGCCGTGGTCGAAGGGGCCGAGTCGGACGATTACCTTGAGCCCGTGCCGGGCGCACAGCCGTACGAAGCGGCGCAGGTCGCGGCGTCCGGTGAAGTCCCACTCGTTCTCGTGCTCCTCATGATGGTTCCAGAACACGTAGGTGGCGACCACGTTGACGCCGCCGGCGGCCATCTTCGCGAGCTGGACGTCCCAACGGTCCGGGCTCATGCGCGAATAGTGGAATTCGCCGCACACGCCGTAGAACGGCTTGCCGTCGAAGGTCATGTAGTAGTTGGTGAAGTCGATGGCGGTGCCGTCGGGGGCGACGCCCCAGTCGTTGCGGGTGATGGGGAACGGGACGATGCGCTTCGGCTCGAAGTCGGTCAGGTCGAGGGTGTTGAGGGTCATGGGAAACCTTTCTGGTTGCGGGGGCGTCAGCCCTTGACCGATCCGGCGACGAGGCCGGAGACGATCCACTTCTGGCAGAAGATGAAGAAGACGAACACGGGGACGAGGGCGATGAACGTGATGGTCATGAACAGCGGCCAATTGGTGGTGAACTGTCCCATCGCGTTGAACACCTGGAGGACGAGGGTCTGCTTCTCGACGGAGGAGATGTAGATGTTCGGCGTCATGAAGTCGTTCCACGTCCACATCGTCTCGAACACGATCACGGTGGCGAGAATCGGGCGGCACAGCGGCAGGACGATCTGCCAGAAGATGCGCAGGGAGCTCGCGCCGTCGAGGCGGGCGGCCTCGAACAGCTCCTGCGGCAGGCCTCGCATGTAGTTGACGATGAGGAAGTAGCAGAACGTGGAGGCGCCGGTGTACAGCACGACGAGGCCGAGCAGCGAGTCGACGAGGCCGAGCGAGGACTCCATCTTGTACTGCGGGATGAGCAGCACCTGGCCGGGCAGCACGAAGGAGAGCAGCAGGAACGAGCCGATGGCGGCGGTGAACCGGCTCTTCTTCTGGACCATGCCGTAGGCGGCGAGCGAGCCGATGAGCACCATCAGCGCTACGGAGACGACGGTGACGATGATCGTGTTGACGGTCGCCTGGATGATCGGCAGGTTCTCGAACGCGTACACGTAGTTCTCGAACGTGGGGGCCTTGGGCAGGCCGAACGGGTCGAGCGACATGTCCGCCGAGTTCTTGAACGTGTTGACGATGACGATGTACAGCGGGATGGCGCAGATCAGCGCGAGGGCGATCATCACCACCGACAGGATGCCGGCGTGGAGGCGCTTGCGCTGCCCCATGCTCATGCGCCCGCTCGTCTTGCTCTTGCTTGCCTTGCTCATGACAGCCTCTTTTCGATTGCGTTGGTGGCGACCTGCTGGAGGGCGACGAGGACGACGCAGCAGATGAAGAACACGACGCCGAGCGCGGAGCCGATGCCGTAGCGGCCGGAGCCGATGCCCGTGACGATGATGGACTGGGTGACGGTGTAGGTGGAGGAGCCGGGACCGCCGGAGGTCAACGCGAACGGCAGGTCGTAGACCTTGAGGCCGCCGGTGAGGAGCATGAACACGGACACGCCCATCGCGGGGACCATCTGCGGCAGCGTGATGTTCGTGAACTGCTGCCAGGTGGAGGCGCCGTCCACCTGCGCCTGCTCGTAGAGGTCGGCGGGCACGGCCTGCAGGTAGGCGAGGTACAGGGTGGCGTGCCAGCCGATCTGCGCCCACACGGCGATGAAGATCACGCAGAACTTCGCCCATCCCGGCTGGGAGAGGAACGGCACGGTGTCGAAGCCGAGCTTGTCGAGGATCATGTTGACCGCGCCGGTCTTCATCGGGGAGAAGATGTACTGCCAGACCAGGCCGAGCACGACCATCGACGGCACGGACAGGAAGAAGAACACGGAGCGCACGAAGTCGCGGCCGAAGAACTTCCTGTTGAGGACCACGGCCAGCGGCAGCGCGATCGCGGTGATGAGCACGGTGGTGAGGATCGTGTACATGAGCGTGAAGCCGAGGCCGTTGAGCAGCGTGGGATCGTGGAAGATCTGCACGTAGTTGTCGAGGCCGACGAACTTCGCGGTGGCGAAGTCGTAGCCGCCGTAGTCGGTGAAGCTGTAGACGATGCTCTGCGCGAACGGCACGAGCATGATGACGACGTACACGAGGAGGATGGGGGCGAGGAATCCGAGCGAGGTCAGGTTCTCCGCGAGGTTGCGGCGTCTGCGGGCGTTGCCGTGGACGGTTTCGGTCGATGGATCGGACATGGTTTGCGCCTTTTTCGTGGGGACGGATCGCTCGGCGGTCACTTGTAGGACTGGAGCTTGCCGTCGAGGTTCTTCGCGGCGGTCGTGCCGTCGATGGAGCCCATCGCGACCTGCTGGAGCTGGCTGAAGGTCTCGGCGCGCAGGGCGGTGCGTCCCTTGGCGGGCCAGCCGAGCGTGTTGAGGTAGACGTGGCCGGTCTTCATGTAGGTGTCGTACACGTTCTGGAAGCTGGAGTCGATCTCGGCGTCGTAGCCGTCGACGACCGGGATGTTGCCGGTGCCCTCCTGGTAGGCCTTCAGGCCTTCGGGCGAGGCGAGGAAGGCGAGGAACTTCTTGGCGTTCTCGAGCTTCTGCCCGCTGATCTTGGCGTTGATCGCGAACGACGGGTCGGCGGCGCCCGGCGTGTACTGCTCCTGGTCCTTCGCGAGCATCGGCACGGTGCCGAATTCGAAGTCGATGCCGCTGTCCTTGAATGTGGGGATGTCCCAGGCGCCGGAGGCCATGACGGCGAGGCGACCGGACGTGAACTCGGTGCGCATCTGGTCGGCGGAGATGCCGGTCACGTCGGAGGTCATCACGTCCTCCTTGAAGAGCTTCGACCATTCGGTGTACAGCGGACCGTAGGTCTTCTCGAACGTGGTCTCGCCGTCGGTGATGGACTGGTCGAGCATCTTGCCGTCGTTGTCGGCGGCGGACTCCTCGCCGAGCCATCCCTCGACCGGGATGCCGAGGCCGTCCTTCGCCTCCAGATACGGGGTGACGTCCGGTTCGGTCTTCTTGATCTTCTTGAGCATGTCGATGAACTCGTCCCACGTGGCGGGGATCTTGTCGTAGCCGGCCTTCTTGAGCAGGTCCTTGTTGAACGCCAGCGCGTTGATCCACGTGGACACGGACATGCCGTAGGTCTTGCCATCCTGCGAGTACGGGGCCTTGTTGGCTTCGGGGATGGACTTCATAAAGGCCTCGTCGGTCAGGTCGAGCGCGAGCTGGTTGTCGACCATGTCGGAAAGCTGTTCGGGAGGCAGCACGAACACGTCGGTGAGCTTGCCGCCGGAGATGCGGGTCTGGAGGACCTGCTGGTAGCCGCCCTGGGAGCCGTTGGTGGTGCTGAACTTCACCTTGATGTCCGGGTACTTCTTGGCGAACGCGTCGAGCACCGGCTGGTAGGCGTCCTGCGTGTTGTTCGCGAAGAAGGTGAGCGTGTTCGGGTCCGAGTCGGCGGAGGCGGAGCCGCATGCGCCGAGCGGTGCGAGCATCGCGACGGCGGCCGCGGCGGCGATCATCGTCTTCATGTTGCGCGACATCATTGTTCTCTCCTATCTCGCCGGACCGTTCCGGCGTTGATAAAAACCGCCGGATTCCGTCTACGTCGTCGTTGATGGTTCGTATGCGATCCAGCGTTGTGAATGATTCCAGTGTACGATTGCGATACCGCTTTCCTTCCACTTTCCTTGACTTGGAATAGTGAAAAATTGCTGTCTTCCATCATCACAATATAGCGAAAAACTGCTGCCGCCGGCGTATATGCCGACACAAAGGCGCGCAGACACACAGACACGCAGACACGGAAAAGGGGCGGCCGGCGTGCACCGCACGCCGACCGCCCCGTCATCCGTCATCGGACCGGACAGGCCGTCATCCCGTCACGTCCACCCCGACCGGCGTCCCCCACTCACCGCCGGCGCCTCCGCGCGCGGACGGCGAGCGCGAGCGCGCCGACGGCCGCGGCGAGGCACGCCGTCTCCACGGCGGCCGTCACGCCGGCGCCGGTGGCGGACAGGCCGCCCGTCTTGCCGGTGCCGCCGCGCGCCGCGTCCGCGTGCGCGCCGGAGCCGTGGGCACCGGTCCCGGCCGCGCCATCGGAGGCGTCGGCGCCGCCGGAGCCGCCCTCACCGGGCGTGGGCGACGGATCGGGATTCGGTGACGGATCGGGCGCGGGTGTCTTGGTTCCCAGCCATCCGACCTGCACCTGGTCGAGGAGCGCCCAGTCACCGGCCTTCGCGTCCGCATGGAACGTGATGGTGAACCGTTTGCCGGTCACCTTCGCCGCGACCGCGGTCTGTCCGAACGACGCGGAGGGCGTGACGCGCCGTTCGGCGAGTGTCCTGCCGGATTCGTCCTCGATGCGCATGACGAGGTCGCCGGTGACGCCCGAATAGGTCTGCGCGCTCACCACGTAGATGCCGCTCCCCTGCGTCGCGTCCACGGTCTGCGTCACATCGGCGGTGAACGCCTTGTCGTGCCACATGGAGACCACGTACGAGCCTTCGGCCGCGTCGTTGCGGGTCGTGCGCCCGATCACGCCGTCCGTCGAGCCGGTGATGCTCCAATCCTTCGCGCCGACGCCGCCGTCGCCGGCCTCCTCGAAGCCGCCGTTGGACACCGCGTCGTCCAGGCGCGCGGCCAGGTCAAGCTCCACGCCGTCGACGTGCTTGCCGGCCGTCACGTCGATGCCGTCGGCGGACGCGTCGATGTACCCGTCCTTGGCGGCGGTCACGACCAGTCCGGTGCCGGACGGCACGTCGGCGAGCGTGAACGCGCCGTCCGCGCCGGTGAGGACTTCCCGGTCGCCGACCGTCACCTTCGCGCCGTCCACGGGCGCACCGTCCACGCCGAGCACCGTGCCGGATATCGTGCCGGTGTTGGTGTGCAGCGTCACGTCCCTGGCCGTGTCGCCGGTGATGGCGACGTCGAAGGATTCCGTCGTGTGGCCGTCGGCGTTCACCGTGACGGTGTAGTCGCCTTCGGGCATCAGCGTGAACGCGTAGGCGCCGGAGTCGTCGGTGTTCACGGCCGTGGCGTAGCCGCCGTCCTTCTTGGACTTGACGTAGACGCTCGCGCCGCCGATGGGCGTCGTGCCGTCCTCGCCGCGCACGACGCCGGTGAGCGTGTGCAGCCGCTGCGTCCCGGAGAGCCGGACCTCGCCGGCTTCGGCGGTGCCGCCCGCGGCGAGCGTGGCCGAGGCGGAGCCGTCGCCGAGCGCCCCGCCGCGCACGGCGACGGCGTAGTCGCCGGCCGCGGCCTTGGGGATGTAGTAGTCGCCGTACCGGTTCGTCGTGGCCTTGAGCGTGCCGGAACCCGAGGCGGTCTTCGCCGTCACCGCGGCGCCGTCGACGCCGTTGCCGGCCGCGTCGACCACGCGTCCCCTGATCGCGCCCTGCGCCGAGCCGAGCGTGTTCTGCCGGTAGGCGTTGAACGCGGGCAGCGCGTGGCCGTCGAAGTCGAACAGCGCGGTGTTGTCCACCACGTTCACGTCGGCGGTGCCGTCCTTCTCGAAGTACGCCCATCCGGTGCGTCCGCCCGCGTACAGCATGACCGGGTCCCAGTACAGCGAGCCGATGGCCATGCCGCCGTCCACGCCCTGCATCGCGTTGAAGAAGTCGATCATGAACTCCTTCTGCAACCGCGGCGTACTGGACGCGGCGTCGCCGTACGGGCCGTTGTCCTTGAGCTGGCCGGGGCCGCCCGCGCCCTGGTCGCCGGTCCAGTTCATGCCGACCTCCATGCACATGACGGGCTTGTCGAACTCGTGCGAGAGATCGGTGGCGAACTTCGCGTACTGCGCCGCCGACTTCTGTGTCCAGTACGGGTAGAACGAGCTGCCGATCACGTCGTAGTCGACGCCATGGCTTTCGGCGTTGCCGAAGTACTGCCTGTAGAGCGCGGTGTCGCCGCCGCTGTCGAGGTGGATGATCACCTTGGCGTCCGGGTCCTGTTCGCGCACGGCCTTCGCGCCGGCGTTGTAGAAGCGGGCGAGGTTGTCCCAGTCGGAGGTCTTGCCGTAGGGGAACAGCATGCCGGAGCGCGTCTCGTTGCCGATGGACACGTAGTCGGGCGTCGTCCCCTGCTTGGCCATGCGCCTGAGCAGGTCGGCGGTGAAGTCGTGCACTTGGGTGGCGAGGATCGAGACCGCCTCCGCGTCGCTCTTGCCTTCGATGAGCTTTTGCCAGTCGGCGGGGATGGTCTGCGCGCCCGGGTTGGTCCACGTGTCGCTGTAGTGGAACGACAGCTGGATCTTCAGTCCGGCGGCCGCCGCGCGCCTGGCGAGGCGCAGCGCGTCGTCGGCGTCCTGGTAGCCTTCCGGCACGTAGTAGGTGCCGTCGCCGCGCCCCTTGCCGGGATGGTTGTAGACGCGGATGCGCACGATGTTCCAGCCGTTCTCGGCGGCGATCTCGATGGGGTCGCGGCGCGTGCCGTCGGCGTCGTAGAAGACGCCGCCGCTGTCCTCCACGTAGGTCAGTTCGGTGATGTCGCCGCCGTTGAGCATCTCGTAGGACCCGTTCTCGCGCGTCAGATGGAAGCTGTCGAGGACGCCCTCCGACGCGTCGCCGCCGGTGCTGTATGCGCCGACGGTCAGTTCGCCACCGGTCACGTGGACGCCGCGCAGCGTCACCTTCTTCCAAGTCCCGGCCGGTTCGGCGGGGAAGTCGGTGCGCGGCACCGCCGCCTTGGCCGCGGAACGGCCGGGCTGGGACGCGTAGATCGTGAACTCGTCCTGTCCGCCGTTGTTGCGCGCCCATGCGGTCAGCGTGTAGTAGCCGTCGTCCGCCTTCACGGTCTGAGAGGCGCGCTGTTCCGCCGGTCCGGCGAGGCGCAGCGCGTGCGCGGTGCCGCCGTGCCCGCCTTCGGCGACGGCGGCGCCGCCGGTGAGCGTCCATGCGTCGCCGCCGTCCTCGAAGCCGTTGTCGGCGATGTGGTCGTCGGCGCCGTCGCCGTTCGTGGGATCGTCGGTGTCGCCGGAGTCTCCGGACGGCGTGACCTCCACGTCGTCGATGTAGCCTTCCAGCGTGGTCGACGCCAGTTCGTCGATGACGATCGCGACGTCGAGCACGCCGTCGTCGCCGACGGCCACCTGCGGCACGGTGATCTGGTCCCAGGTCTTCGTGCCGTCGATCTGCACGGCGCCGGCGCTGGCGATGCCGGCGCTCGCGCCGTTGGCGACGAGCTTCGACGCGCCGAGCGTCTCGTTCGCCCACACGTAGAGCGACACGTCGTAGGTCCCCGGCTTCGCGGTGAGCTTCTGCGACAGCGTCACATCGTTGTTCCACTGGTTGACGGCCTGCGCGTAGGTTCCGGAATGCGCGGCCGCGTCCGTCACCCACACCGTCTTCGTCATCTCCCATGACGACGCCGTCCACGAGTCGTCCTTGCGCTCGAAGCCGCCGTTCGGCACGGTGACGCCGGCGCCGGAATCCTTCGTCGACGACGATGCCGCGGCCGTCGGCGTGACCGTCGCGGCCGGCTGCGGCGAGGCGGCCGCCGACGGCACGAACATCGCGCACGCCATGGCGACGGCGATGCCGAATCCTATGATTTTCTTGCTTCCACTCACGTACATCTCCTTTGATCGATGGAGGCTGGAACTGCACCGTTCCCGCTTCCAGCGTATCCGCCGGAAACCCACGTCGATTGAGCGGAATTGCTTACTCGCATGTGATTATTGCGGTTCCCGCGCCGAGGCCGGAAGGCCGCGCGCGGAACCGCATACGCGGACGGGACGCACGAACGGGACGCACGCCGTCGAGCGTGCGTCCCGTCCGATTCCCGCTGTCAGGACCGCGTCACAGCACGTGGCGGTCGGCGAGATCGTCGGCGAACAGGTTCGCCTGGATGTGGCTCGGGTCGAGCGCCGTCGCCTCGTGCAGGAACTCCGCGGCCTTGGCCTTGTCGCCGGTGCCGATGTTGGCGAGCGCCATCAGGTACAGGCAGTGGATGCGGTTCATCTTCGTGTAGTCGTTCTCGAAGATGAGGAAGTCGGGCAGCGAGACGGCGAAGTAGTCGATCCTGACCTGGTCGTCGAGGTGCTGCTCGCCGTAGTCGAGCAGGCGGTAGAAGCGGGCGTTGGCCGGACCCTCCTCGCCGAGCGCCTTGTGGGCGAGACCCTGGAAGAGGATCATCTCGGCAGGCTGGTCGTTGTAGTACATCGCGCCCTTCACCTCGTCGGGGCCGATCGTGGCCTGGCGGAATTCGGCGCGGGCCGCCTCCTCGTCGCCCAGATGGCGTTCGACCACGCCGAGGTAGTAGTGGATGTCGTTGTCCTTCTGGCCTTCGAGCTTGCCTTCGCCGAGGTTCTCCGGGTAGGCGAGCGTCCTGACGAGCAGCTCCTTGGCCTTCGCCCAGTCGCCGGCGGCCATGGCGTCCTTGGCGAGCAGGGTGAGGGCGATGCGGTACTGGCCGGTGACCTTGCCTTCGCCGCCCTCCCACGGGTGGAAGCGGCGTTCGCCCATGAGCTCGTAGGCCTTGGCGTAGTTGCCGGTGAGGTCGAGCACCGTCAGGTATTCGATGAACAGGTCGTCGCGTTCGGCGACCACGTCGAGGTGCTTCTCGAATTCGGCGAGGCGGCGGGCGTAGGTCCAGCCGATCTTGCGGTGCAGCTGGTCGAGCTCGAGGAAGACGCGGGCGTCGGATTCGTCGAGGCGGTAGGCCTCCTCGATCTCGCGCTCGGCGGATGCGGCGTCGCCGCGCTTGTTGTAGTAGGCGAGCGCGAGGTTGCGGTGCACGGTCGGGAAGGACGGGTCGAGGTCGCGCGAGCGCTCCCACAGGGCGATGGCCTTCTCGGCCTGGACCTTGTCGTAGTACAGGCAGCCGAGATAGTAGGGGGCCTTGGCGCCGTCCACGGTCTCGATGGCCTTCTCGAGCGGGGCGATGTCCTCGAGCTTGTTCGGGAAGCAGTAGTCGCTCGGGGCGGCCTCGGCGGCTTCGAAGGCGGCCTTGGCCTCCTCGTCGCGGCCGAGCTTGGCGAGGTAGTAGCCCTCGTAGTACCTGACCATCGGCTTGGTCTGGTCGGCCTGCGCGAGCAGCTGCAGCGCCTCGTCGTACGCGCCGAAGAGGGCGTAGTCGCGGGCGGCCTGCAGGTAGTTCTCGTGGAAGCCGCGCATGAGGCCCGTAAGTTCGGCGGCGGCACCGTCGGCTCCGGCGAGCACGCGCTCGTAGCCGGACACGAAGTCGAAGCGGTCGACCTTCAGGTTCCCGTCGAGGGCGGCGGCCGCCTCGTCGGCGCGGCCGAGCCTGCGCAGCAGGTAGGCGCGAAGGCCCCGGGCCTTGATGTTCATCGTGTTGCGGGTGAGCGCGGTCTCCACGTATCCGAGCGCTTCGGCGTAGTCGCCGCGGCGGGCGGCGATGGCCGCCAGGTAGAGGAAGGCGCGCTCCTTCTGGGTGTCGTCCCACGTCGCCTTGTAGAAGGCGTCGAACGCCTTGTCGTCCTCGCCTTGGAAGAGCAGCGCGAGGCCGAGGTTGTAGTGAGGCTCGGAGTCGTACGGCTGTGTGTTGTGTTTGGTGAGGCGCTTGATGGCGGTGCGGAAGCGGTCCTCGGCCTGCGCGAACACGCCGCGGCGCAGCAGCAGGCGGCCGTACGCGTTGTTGATGCGGGCGTCCTCCGGGTCGCGCTTGAGGCCTTCGAGGTAGTACGGGTCGGGCATGTAGGTGGCGTGGCGGTACTGCTCGAGGTGCAGGCCGGCGAGCAGCAGCTCCTCGTTGGTGAGGATGTCCTCCGGGTCGTCGGCGGCCTTCGCCGGCTCGGGCAGCTTCTCGATTTTCTTCGGCTGCGGGGTGTAGTCGATGAGCACGGTGCCGTCGGCGGACTTCACGGTGGCGGTGATGTCGGTCGCCGCGGCGTCGCCGGTCTCGAATTCGGCGCGCACGGTGTCCGTCGGGCTGATCCGGCCGTTGTAGGCGTACAATACGTCGCCGCCCTTGGTCGTGACGGTGACGGTGGCGTTCTCGTACACGGCGGTCGCGTACACGGTCACGCGGCCCTGGCCAGCCTTGAGGCCCTGCGCCTCGATGCCCTCGGTCTCGCCGGCCGCGCCGAACGTGTCCTCGGGGCCGATCTCCAGGTTGACGGCCGCGTCGATGGAGGCGTTCTTGACCTGGCCGACGGCCTTGTACGGCATGAAGTACTGGGTGAAGGTCTTGCCCTCGTACGGCTTGAGCCAGGTGAAGTCGGGCTGGTTGTCGGTGAAGACGCCGGTCATGAGCTCGACGTACGGGCCGTTGGCATCGGTCAGGTTGCGGTCCCATGCGCGGCCGAAGTCGCCGTTGCCCCACGTCCACTGCTTCTTGCCGGGGCTCACGTGGTGGTCGGCGATGTGCAGGATGCCGGCCTGCTCGTGGAAGTCGTAGCCGCCGACGAAGTTGTAGTCGGAGTGCGCGGCCATGTAGCTGGTCGGGACCGGCACGTTCTTGTAGCGGCCGATGTCGACGCCCTCGGAGTAGTCGTGCTTGTAGTAGGTACCGGTGGCGATCGGGTAGCGGGAGACGTCGCGCTTGCCGTGGTCCATGACGGCGGTCACGTCCGGCGGCATCACGGTCTTCGTGTGCGCGTTGACGGGCACGGCCGGGTTCGCCCACCACAGGAAGGTCTGCGGCAGCGCGGTGCCGTTGTACAGCTGCGCGGAGATCTCGATGTACGCCTTGCCGGGGTGCAGGGCGATCGTGGTGACGACCTGGGTGCCGTACATCTGGTCGGTGTCGTGGCACTGCACGGCCTTGCCGCCGTCCGGCAGGTCCTTGACCGTGTAGTCGACCGGCAGGTAGGTGGTCGGGCGGTGGTGCTGCGGCCAGTTGAACTCGATGCCGCCGGAGATCCACGGGCCGGTCAGGCCGACGAGCGCGGGCTTGATGACGTCGTTGCGGTAGACGAAGTCGTAGTCGTTGGTCTTGTCCTTCGCGTACTGGATGCGGCCGCCGAGCTCGGGCAGGACGGTCACCTCGAGGTATTCGTTCTCGATGATGACGGCCTTGTAGTCCTGGTCGTGCTTGTCGTCGCTGATCGTCTCGATCACCGGGTACGGGTAGACGCGGCCCGAGCTGCCCTGGTAGACGCGCTTCTCGATGAACTCCGGGTTCTTGTCCGCGGCTCCGATCCCGTAGGTGGGAATCGTGATGACGGTGTCCTTGATGGTCACGGCCATGATGTGCTCCTTCGCTGGAGGCCACTGCATGCGCTTGCTGCATCGCCCGCATGCATTGGTAATTTGTTGATTACTTGCCTACCAGCCTAAAGCCGTTTTTCAAGGGTTCTTACAGTTTTCCTGCTCCCCCGTATGAAAAAATTGCGGATGCGCACCCCGCCCAAACCGCTATACTGGCAACCAAGGAAAACGCGCCGCATATCACGTTCTTTTCGCACCTTGGCCCCCTCTGACGAGGGGGCTCCCGGCGAAGCCGGGTGGGGGAGAGATCGTACAGCGCCCGCCGCCAGACATCCAAGGAAGGAGACCCATGAAACCGGCCGAACACGGCATCCTCGACGAGGGCTCCGAATTCTACATCTATACACCCAGCAAAACCGCGCTGCGTACGTTCCTCTACCCGCTGCGCGTCGGCTCGTTCCGCTACGAGGCAGGCTACCGGCAGGAGCGCGGCTCGTTCGACAGCTTCCTGCTCATGGCGATCCGCCGCGGCTCGTTCGACGTCACGACCGGGCAGGGCACCGCCCATGCCTCGAAGGGCGATTTCGCGCTGATCGACTGCTACGCCCACCACGCCTACGGCACCGACGAGCCGAGCGACGTGCTGTGGATGCATTTCGACGGCGCGATGGCGCGCGCCTACCATGACCTGATCGTCTCGCGCCTCGGCGTCACGTTCACGCTCAAGGACCCGGGCTATGCGCTGACGCGCCTCAACGCGATCTACGACACGTTCCATGCGGGCGCGCGCATCTCGGAGCCGCAGATGGCGAAGCACATCACCGACATCCTCACCGAGTTCGCCGTCGCCGCGTCCGACGCCGGCGTCTCGGCGCAGCGCCAGCCGCACGCCATCGAGGACGTGCTCACCTACATCTCGAACCATCTGGGCGACCCGCTGCCGATCGGCGAACTGGCCGCAATGGCCTACATGAGCGAATACCATTTCATCCGCGTGTTCAAGAAGGAGACCGGGTACACGCCGCACGCCTACATCATGGACGCGCGCATGCACGCGGCGAAGTACCTGCTCATCAACTCGGACATGCCGCTGAAGCGGCTGTGCGAGGAGTGCGGCTTCACCGACACCTCCGCGTTCTGCGCCGCGTTCAAACGCAAGAACGGCGTCTCCCCCATCCGCTTCCGCGCCGAGTCCCTGCGGACCGGCACCGAGGCGGATGGTTCCTGAGACGCTGCCTACCGCTCCCGATTCGCCGCGTCCGCGGCCAGCGCCCTGAGCCGTGCGTCGAAGCGCGGCCAGTCGGTCCTCATCGCCGTGAGGAGCTTCCGGTCCGGCACCTCGTCGATCGGCACCCAGGCGATCTCCATGCTTTCGTCGTCGTTCGCGCGCGGATGCACCTCGTGCCCCGGCTTCTCGAACGCGAACACGGTGGTGTACGCCCACGGCCCGTGGTCCTCGCGGTAGGAGCCGACCACCTCGATATCCTCCGGGGTGATGTTCGCCTCCTCGAAGCTTTCGCGCAGCGCGCCTTCGATCGGCGATTCGCCGTCCGCAGTCGCGCCGCCGGGGATGCCCCACGTGCCGCCTTCCGCCGACCATGTCGCGCGGTGCTGCATGACGACGTGCGTCACCTCGCCGCTCGTCCTGTCGCGGCGGGCGAGCAGCACGCCGGACGCGCCGTTCACACCCCAATGCTTGCGGCCGCACGCGCAGTCCACCCAGCCATCACCCGGCTGGTGCACGTTCTCCTTCGGCGGGATCTCGTTGCCGTCCTTGTCGAGCACGCCCGGCAGGTCCTCGCCGCGCGCCACGTTCCATAGGTCCGTCCAGTCGACGCCGAGTTCGCCGACGAGACGACGAAGCAGCGGCAGGCTGATGCCGATGATGCCGTGCGGGTCGCCGTCGATCGAGTCGATGAACGCGCCGCCGAAGCCTTCGAGCGTGAACGATCCGGCGACCTCCAACGGCTCGCCGGTCGCGATGTAGCGTTCGATGTCGCGGTCGGTGAACTCGCCGAAACGCACGGTCGCGTGGCTCGCGCCGCGCGCGACGCGTCCGGTCGCGAAGTCGATCACGCAGTGTCCGGTCCACAGCTCGCCGGTCGCGCCGCTCATGCGACGCAGCCGTTCGCGCGCCACGTCGACGCTGTGCGGTTTGCCGTAGCATTCGCCGTCGAGCAGGAACATCGAATCACAGCCGACGATCAGCGGTCCGACGGTCGAACGCGTCAATCCCGGCTGCAGCGCGATCACGTTGGAGATCGGCTCGGTGATGGTCGGCATGTCCACGCCGGAGAAATCACGCGTCGTGGCGATTCTGTCGCGCGAATAGTCGATGGTCGCGGGGTCGACGGCAGCGGCGTCGCCATCGCCGCCGGCCGCCGCGGCACGCGCGTCGGCGGCGATCACGCTCTCCGCACGCAACGGGTACGCGATGACGCGTTCGCCCGTCGCGGCGGCGGCCGTGGCCGCGACGTCGCGATACGCGCGGTGCACGGCGCCAGCCTTCGCGCCGGCGAGGATCGTCACGCGCCGCTCGATGGTGAGATCGTCGACGGTGACGCCGGATTCGCGGGCCGCCGCCTCGAGCGCGGCCGGCTCGTCGACGTGCGAGACGCGAATCGTCGGGCACACGCCCGCCGCATACAGCACGTCGCGGCGCGGCTTCGACTTCGATGCGAGAATCAGCGGAATGGACATAAGACTCCTTCGATGAAAAGCCTCCCTCTAACGAGGGAGGTGGCGCGCGAAGCGCGACGGAGGGAGAGACTAGCGGCGCACGACCTCCACGCCGGCGGTGTTGATAGGCAGGTGGAGGACTCGCCAATGCCCGGAGGCGAGCTGTTCGGCGGCGATCTCGTCGATGGCCGCGCGCGCGTCGCCGTAATGCAGGACGAGCACGCACGGGCCGGCGCCGGAGACGGCGGCCGCATACCCCTTGGAACGGAACAGACGGATCAGCTCGGTCGACGGCGGCATGAGCGCGCCGCGGTACGGCTGGTGCAGCTTGTCCTGCGTGGCGGTGAACAGCAGCGCGTTCGCCTCATGGCCGGCGTCGGAGCCCTCCGCTTCGGCGGCCCCGCCGGTCGTGGCGAGCACGGACGGGTTCATCGCGGCGGGCAGAAGACCCACGCGCGAGACGTTGTACACGGCGTCCTTGTACGGCAGCTCGGCGGGCAACGCCTGACGCGCCTTCTCGGTGGACAGCTCGTAGTCGGGCACGAACACGGCGGCGGTGATCGCCTTGTCGACCGGATAGTTGACCGTGTGGAAGCCGCCGTGCAGCGGGTCGCCGCCGGGGATGGCGACCGAGCCGACGCCCTCCGCGGTCTCGAAGTCCCAGGAGACGGTGAGGCCGCCGAACACGGCGGGCGCCACGTTGTCCGGGTGGCCTTCGATCTGCGCGGCCATGTCGAAGATGGCCGGACGGTTGAGCGCGCCGGGCTGCGCGAACGCGGCGGCCGCGGCGATGCCGGCGACGATCGCCTCGGCGGACGAGCCCATGCCGCGCGCCTGCGGGATGTTGTTCGTCGCCTCGAGCGTGAATCCGAGCCGGCCGAGACCGAACGTGGCGCAGGCGCGGCGGAACGTGGAGACGACGAGATGCGTCTCGTCGCGCGGCAGCGTGTCCTCGCCTTCGCCGTGGATGATGACGTGCGCGACGCCGTCGGCCGGATCATCGTTCAGCGTGAACGTGAGTTCGTCGTGGTAGTCGAGCGCGAGACCGACCGTGTCGAAACCGGAGCCGAGGTTGGCGCTGGTCGCCGGCACGCGCACCGTGACCTGATTGCAGATGGGGTTCATGGTTTCCTCTGGGAATCAGTCGAGGACGCGCAGGATGGACGGCTGGCCGGTGACGAAGTCGAGGGCCTGGACGGCCTTGACGGTCTCGCGCAGGGTGATCTCGTCGGTCGCGTGCGTGACGAGGCGCAGCTGCTGGACCTCACCGTCATAGCCCGGGGCCTTGAGGGACGGCTTGAGATCCTGGTTGACGCCGTTGATCGACACGCCGTTGCGGGCGAACTCGGTGGCGATGGCGGCCAGCACGCCCGGCTTGTCGTGGATGAGGAAGCGCACGGCGAACGCGGCCTTCGTCGCGTTGATCGGCGCCTTCTTCAGGTCCTTGTACAGCGGGATGGACGGGCCGGTGCAGCCGGCGGCGATGTGGCGGGCGACGGTGACGACGTCGCCGACGACGGCGGAGGCGGTCGGCGCGCCGCCGGCGCCGCGGCCGTAGAACATGAGATCGTCGGCGGCCTCGGCCTTGACGAAGATCGCGTTGAAGGAGCCGTGCACGCTGGCGAGCGGGTGGGTTTCGGGGATGAGCGCCGGGTAGACGCGCGCGGAGACGCCTGCCTCGCCGTTCTCGACGACGGCGAGCAGCTTGATGACCTTGTGCTCGGCGGTGGCGGCGGCGATGTCGTCGGCGGTGATTCTGGTGATGCCCTCGACGGAGACGTCGTCGATGGTGACGGCGGTGTGGAAGCCGAGCGTGGCCATGATGGCGGCCTTGTTGGCGGCGTCGTAGCCTTCGATGTCGCCGGTCGGGTCGGCCTCGGCGTAGCCCTTGGCCTGCGCGTCCTTGAGGACGTCGTCGAACTGAAGGCCCTTGGTGGTCATCTCGTCGAGGATGTAGTTGGTGGTGCCGTTGACGATGCCGAGCATGCTCGTCACCTTGTCGCCGACCAGGGATTCGCGCAGCGGGCGCAGGAACGGGATCGCGCCGCCCACGGCCGCCTCGAAGTAGATGTCGACGCCCTTGGCCTCGGCGGCCGCGTAGATCTCCGGGCCGTACTTGGCGAGCAGCGCCTTGTTCGCGGTCACGACGGACGCGCCGGATTCGATGGCGGCGAGCACGAACTTGCGCGCCACGGTGGTGCCGCCGATCAGCTCGATGACGATGTCGGAGTTCGTGGCGACGCTCATCGTGTCGGTGGTGACGATCGACTGGTCGATCCACGGGAACCGCTCGGTCTCCTTCGGATCGAGGCAGGCGACGCCGGTCAGTTCGATGGGGCGGCCGATGCGGGCGGCGAGCTCATCCTTCTGCTCGACGATGAGACGTGCGGTCTGCGAGCCCACGGTGCCGGCACCCAGCAGTCCGACGCGGATGGGGGTTGCGTTCTGGTCAGCCACGGAAATTCCCTTCTGATGGACGGCGAGTCTACCCGTCCATCCTACGGCCTCTTTCCGACACGCAACCCCTCGGTCGGCCCGCGCCGCCATCCCCTGCTCCCCCTTTTCAGGGGGAGCCGTCACACTCCGCATTCATATTCGCTTGGCTCCCCCTCGCAGGGGGAGCTGTCACGCTCCGCGTGACTGAGGGGGTATCAGGCGACCGGCCTCCGCCTCACTCGCTCACATCGAGCGCGAGCAGGTCGTCGATGGTCTGGCGGCGCAGCATCACATGCGCGCCGTCCTCCCCCACGCCCACGACCGCCGGAATCAGCGCCTGGTTGTAGTTCGACGCCATCGTGCGGCCGTACGCGCCGGTGACCGGCACGGCGAGGATGTCCCCTCGCTTGAGGTCGGCGGGCAGCCGCACCTCGTGCACGACGATGTCGCCGGACTCGCAGTGCATGCCGACGACGCGCGCGAGCATCGTCTCGTCCGAACCGCGGCGGTTGGCGAGACGGGCCGTGTAGTCGGCGCCATACAGGGCGGGGCGGATGTTGTCGCTCATGCCGCCGTCGACGGACACGTACACGCGTTCCGTGATCGGCTCGCCCGCCTTGTCCTTCGCGTCGCTCAGGTGCACGGGCTTGATGGTGCCGACACGGTAGAGGGTCACGCCGGCGGGCGCGACGATCCAACGGCCCGGCTCGAAGCTGATCGCCGGCGCGGGCATGCCGAGCGCGCGGTTGATGCCCGTGACCGCCTCGGCGAGGCGCGTGAGCTCGCGGCGCACGTCCATCGAATCTTCGCCGTCCGTGTACGCGACGGAGTAGCCGCCGCCCAGGTCGACTTCGGGCAGCGTGTACGCGTCGGTCGCGTAGAACGTCTTGCGCAGGAGCATCATGCGCTTGGCGGCCTGGATGAACGCGTCCGCATCGTGGATGTTCGAGCCGATGTGCGAGTGGATGCCGACCAGTTCGAGCGTGTCCTGATGGCGGAGGATGTCCTTGAGCACGGCGAGCGCCGGGCCGTCGGCCACGGTGCTCATCGCCTCGGCGAGCGCCTTGTCCGTCTCGGAGACCTGCTCGTGGCTCAGGTCGTACGGGTACTTCACGTCGTACTGGAGTTCGCGTTCGCCGTAGGCCGCGCCGTCTCGCTGCGTGAGCCGCGCGTTGGTCGCGGCGGGCGTCGCCGCGGTCGGTTCGGCGACGAGCGTGTCGAGCACGGCGAGCACGCCCGCGTCCGCGCCGGCGGGCAGCAGCGGCACGCCGAACTTCTGGTCCTCGTGCGCGGTGGAGATGTACTCGTGGCCGCCCGCGTGGATGCCGGCGGTGACGCGCAGCATCACCTTGGCGCGCTTGCCGAGCTTTTCGGCGATGGCGGCGATGCGCGCCGGCTCGTCGGGCGAGTCGACGACGATCTTCGCGAAGCCTTCCTCGATGGCGAGCGCGATTTCCTCATCGGACTTGTTGTTGCCGTGGAGCACGAGGCGGCGGCCGGGCGCGCCGGCGGCGAGCGCGATCCGCATCTCGCCCATCGAGCAGGTGTCGACGAGCATGCCCGCTTCGGTGACGATGCGCACGATCTCCTTGGAGAGGAACGCCTTGCCGGCGAAGCTCACGTGCGTGGTGGACGTGTGGAACGCGTCGGCGGCGGCCTTGACGAAGTGGCGTGCGCGGTCGCGCACCTCATCGGTGTCGATGAGGTAGAGCGGCGAGCCGAACTCGTCGATCAGGGATTCGGCGGTGCGCCCATGGAAGGTGAGCGCGCCGGTTTCAGGGTCGACGGCCGAGGCGGCCGGCCAGATCGGTGTGATGGGCATGGAATCTCCTTAGGTTTCGTCTACCCCTCAGTCGGCTATGCCGACAGCTCCCCTGTCAAGGGGAGCTGGGGTGGGGAACGATCACATCTTGTCCGGGGCGGAGACGCCGAGGAGGTCGAGGCCGGAGGCGATGACCGCCTGGACGGCGTCGTTGAGCTTGAGTCGGGCGGCGGCGCGGGCCGGTTCGGGGGCCTTGGCGATGCGCAGCGCCTCGCGTTCGGCTTCGTCGCCGCGCTCCTCGAGTCCGGTCAGGTCCATCGGCACGACGCGCTCCACGTTGTACCACTTGTGGTACGTGGCGGCGAGGTCCTCGAGGTAGCGGGCCACGCGGTGCGGGGCGCGCTTGTCGCCGGCCTCCTTGACGACGGCCGGCCACTGGGCGAGCGCGGCGAGCACCTCGCCGTCCGCCTCGGTGTCGAGCAGGCCGAGGTCGGCGCCTTCCGTGGTGACGTTCGCGGCGGCCGCGTTGCGGTCCACGTTGCAGGAGCGCGCGTGCGCGTACTGCACGTAGTACACCGGGTTGTCGTTCGAGTGGGAGGCGAGCAGGTTCAGGTCGATGTCGACCGGCGAGTTGTAGTCGGTGCGCGCGAGCGAGTAGCGGGACGCGTCCACGCCGATCGCGTCGACGAGGTCGTCGATGGTGACGACGTTGCCGGCGCGCTTGGACATGCGCACGGCCTTGCCGTCCTTGAGCACGTTGACGAGCTGTCCGATGAGGATCTGCATGTTCTCGCCCGGCTTGTCGCCGAACGCCTCGCACATGGCCATCATGCGGCCGATGTAGCCGTGGTGGTCGGCGCCGAGCATGTAGATCGCGACGTCGGCCGGGTCCTGCGCGCGGTGGCGCTTGTTCCAGTAGTAGGCGATGTCGGCGGCGAAGTATGCGAATTCGCCGTTGGACTTGATGATGACGCGGTCCTTGTCGTCGCCGTGCTTGGTGGACGCGAACCAGGTGGCGCCGTCCTTCTCGTAGATGTCGCCGCGGCCGCGCAGCTCGGCGATGGCGCGTTCCACCTCGCCGTCCTGGTAGAGGCTGTTCTCGTGGAACCACACGTCGAAGTCGACGTGGAAGTCCTTCATCGACTTGCGGATCTCGTCGAACATCATCGGCACGGCGCGCTTGCGGAACTCCTCGCGCAGCTCGGAATCGGATTCGCCGATCGGCTCGCCGTCCGCGTTGAGGCCCTGGTCCTCGTGGCCCAGCGCGGTCAGATCGACGCCGTCGGCCTTGGCCTCGGCCTCGACGCGGCGGGCGATCTCGTCGATGTACGCGCCCTTGTAGCCGTCGAACGGGGTCTCGGTCTGGTAGCCCTGCGCGCCCAGATCGTTGTCGTGCGCCCAGGCGGCGACGAGGGACTTGGCGAAGCGGTTGATCTGCTCGCCGTGGTCGTTGAAGTAGTATTCGCGCACGACCTTCGCGCCGTTGGCTTCGAGCACGCGGGCCATCGAATCGCCGGTGGCGGCCCAGCGGGTGCCGCCGATGTGGATCGGGCCGGTCGGGTTGGCGGAGACGAACTCGAGGTTCAGGGTCTCGCCGCCGAGATGGTCGTTGCGGCCGAACGCGGAGACGCCGGCGTCGGTGCGCGGCGCGGCAAGCACCGCGTCGACGACGGCCGCGGCGGACGCGGAGTCAAGGGTGATGTTGATGAAGCCGGGGCCGGCGACCTCCACCTTGGCGACGCCGTCGGCGGCGGTGAGTTCGGCGGCGAACAGGTCGGCCAGGTCGCGCGGCTTCATGCCGGCCTTCTTGGCGAGCTGCATCGCGGCGTTCGACGCCCAGTCGCCGTGCGCGCGGTCCTTCGGACGCATGACGGCGAATTTGGCGACCGGCGGGATGAGGTCTTCGGTGAGCTGTCCGGCCTTTCCGGCGGCGACAAGCTCGTGGGCAATACGCGAAATGAGTTCGCTCAACGCTTCAGGATTCATTCTTCCAAGAATACCGACCGCGCCGACGTTCCCCCGTCCATCATCATCATTGACCCTCCCAAGCCGACCGGCGCAAGAAATCCCGGAAAACATCCCCGTCATCCCGGATTTCTTGCACTGACCGTCTCCCAGCACAAGAAATCCCGGAAGCCGACCCACATTCCCGGGATTTCTTGCACTGGCCACGTCTCAGCGCAAGGAATCCCGGACGAAACGGATTATTCCCGGGAATTCTTGCGCTGCACCGTCACGACACCGCAACGTCACCGACCAGTGGCGCTGCCGCGCCGACGTTCCAGCAGATGGTAGCCGCCGTAGCACAGCGCGACGAACGGGACCATATAGAACAACGTCGAACGCTGCGTCTCGTCGAGCACGACGAGCACCAGCGCGCCGATGCACATCACAATCGCCATCCACGGCAATACCGGGAATCCCGGCGCACGGTAGCCGAGCTCCTCCGCCGTATGGCCGCCCGCCTTCCACTCACGCCGGAACCGCAGGTGGCACACGCATACCGAAAACCACACGACCAGCGTCGCGAGGCCGGAGACCGCGACCAACACGAGATACACGGTGGACGCGGCAACCACGGACGACAGTAGCGCGAGCAGCGAACCCGCCATCGAGAACAGCACCGCCCACACGGGCACGCCGCGGAAGTTCGTCTTCGCGAACCGCGCCGGAATCAGACGCTCCTTCGCGAGCGACCACACCATGCGCGAGCACACATACAGACCGGAGTTCGCGGCCGACAGCACCGCCGTCAACACGACGAAGTTCATCACGTCGCCGGCGAACGGCATGCCGATCGACTGGAACACGAGCACGAACGGACTGGTCTCCACGCCCGCCTTGTGCCACGGAATCAACGCGGCCATCACGAGAATCGAACCGATGAAGAAGATCGCGAGACGCAGCACGGTCGTGTGCACGGCCTTCGGAATCGCGCGCGAAGGATCCTTCGTCTCGCCGGCCGCGACGCCCACCACCTCGGTGCCGGAGAACGCGAACACGACGGTGAGCAGCGTGGAGAACACGGGCGCGAAGCCGTTCGGGAACCACCCGTCGGCCGTGAAGTTGCCGAACAGCGGCGCGTGCGTGTAGCCGGCGATCGGTATCGCGCCGAAGATCGCGAGCAGGCCGATGACGATGAACGCGACGATCGCGAACACCTTGATCGATGCGAACCAGAACTCCGCCTCACCGTAGAGGCGTACGGACAGGATGTTGAGCGCGAACACGACGGCGATGAACACCGCCGACCACACCCATGCGGGCGAATCGGGGAACCAGCGTTGCATGAGCAGGCCCGCCGCCGTGAACTCGCTGGCGAGCGCCACCGCCCAGTTGAGCCAGTAGAGCACGGCGATCACGAACGCGGTGCCGGGGCCGATGAAGCGTTTCGCGTACATGTGGAAGCTGCCCGCGTACGGCATCGCGACGGACAGTTCGCCGAGCGAGACCATCACGCAGTAGACGAGCACGGAGCCGACCGCGTACGCGAGGATCGCGCCGAGCGGGCCGGCCTGGTGGATCGTGTAGCCGGACGAGACGAACAGGCCGGTGCCGATCACGCCGCCGAGCGAGATCATCGTCAGGTGGCGCGACTCCATCTTGCGTTCGAGGCCGTTGTCCTGTGTGTCGTCGGAATTGCCGGCGTGGGCCATGCTGGGACTCCTTATATCATCCGTGTCAAGTCGTCATGCGGCGACTACCGTATGATACCAACGCCCGCACCGTGGGGAACGCGGCCTCCGACGGAACGACGAGGCCGGCCGGACGCCCGATCGGGGAGTCCGACCGGCCTCGGTCGATCATTCAGTCGATTTCAGTCGACTTCACTGGATCTCGATTGAGATCAGTCGATCTCCAGGATGAAGTCCCAGCCGGCGGCCGAATCGCCGCCGTCGGGACGGAACCGCAGCAGGCCTTCGCCGCTGGGTGTCGTCGTGCGGAGCGTCACCTTGACCTTCTGCCCGGGAGCGAGGCTCTTGGGCAGGGCGGGCGTCGGGATGAGCACGTGCGTGGCGCCGGCGTTGTCGAGCACGTCGAACACGGCCTTGTCGAGGGAGACGGCCTTGCCGCCCTTCGCCGCGGTGTTGGTGATCGTGACGGGGAACGAGGCGGGGACGGCCGAATCGTTCGTCTTGCCGGTGGACGGGTAGCTGGGGCCTCCGATGTCGACGCGCACCTCGCCATCACCGACCTTGACGAGCACCGAGCTGCCCGGGTAGGACAGCGCCGGATTGCCGGTCGTGCCGCGGACGGTCTTCACCGTGCCGTCGGTCTTGGGCAGGTAGCTCGGCATCGAGCCGATGCTGTCCGCCACGGACTGGGACGAGGCCGACGAGCTGCCTCCGCAGGCGGCCAGCGAGGCCGTCATGGCGGCCACGCTGAGGAGGATCGCCGCGATTCGCAATGTCTTGGTCGTGCTGCGCATCATGCCTCCTTATCGCGTTCCGTGACGACGGCGCAGGACCAGCGTCACGCCTGCGACGACGAGCAGGACCACCACGGCGCCGGCGATGCCGGCCACCGCGACGCCCGTGCGCGACAGGCCGTTGCCCTTGGCTCCGGCCCGCGTGGCGGCGTTCGCGTTCTGGTGCTTGCCGGCGTTCTGACCGGACTGGTTCGCCTGGTCGCCGGCACCGGACTGATTACCGGCATTGCCGCCAACGTTGTTGTTGCCGTTGTTGCCACCGTTGCCGCTGTTGTCGGAGGCGGCGTTGGTGAACACGTCGGTGCCGAACGGGGTGAGGCCGTCCTGCGCGGCGAAGCCGAGGTGGCCCTTGCCGTCGAGACCGCCGCTGACGGAGCCGGCGGTCAGCGGCTTCGTGTCGGTGCCCTTGGAGACCTGGAAGATGTCCTCCATGGTGCGCAGCCACGAGTAGTGGTTGTAGTTCGTGGTGGACACGGTGCCGGGTTTGATGAGCGGGGAGATGAGCACGGAGCCGGTGGCGCCGCCGCCGGGGGTGGCGTCCTGCGCGTCGAAGGTGGACAGCGGGGATTCGCCCTCGTTGAGGTGGCCCGGGATGCCGAGCGCGGAGAGCGTGACCTTGGTCACGGCCGCGGTGGTCTGCAGCGGGTTGCCCTGCTGGTCGACGATCTTGAAGGAGGAGTTCACGACCGGCTTGGAGTCGTCGGTGTTCGGGCCCTCGTTCACGACGGAGCCGACGTAGGCGCCGTCGGGGATGCCCTCGCCGGTGACCTTGCGGCCGATGTCGGTGACGTTCACCGAACCCTGGATCGTGTCGGTGCCCGCGGGGGCGCTCACGTCGAGGTCATCCGCGCCGGAGAAGCCGGAGCCGGTGTTCTTGGCACCGGGCACGCAGTTGCTCTTGTCGGCGTTCACCAGATCGGCGTCCTGCGGATCGTCGCACGACGGCGGACGGGTGATGTAGCCGTTGTCGCCGGAGCCCGGGTAGAGCTGGTTGCCGTTGGCGTCCTGCGCGAGCGGGGTGTTCGGTCCCTCCGGCTCCCAGTTGACGTTCTGGCCGTTGATGTTCTGGCCGGCGAGGTCGGCCTGGATGTAGTTCTTGGCCATCGGGCCGGGCTGCGGGAAGGTTCCGGCGGAGTACTGCTTGTAGCCTTCCTGGAAGTCCTTGATGGTGGGGACCTGGTACTGGTAGCGCTCGTTCTTGGCGGCGTCCTTCGCGACGTCGCTGTCATCGGTGGCGTTGTTGAACGACATGCCGTAGAACGGCGGGTTCGCCTCGTCGAACGTGATGTCGATCAGGCCGCCGTCCTTGAACGCGTCGGAGCGTTCGATGAGCGGGATGTAGTAGCGCAGCCACAGGTCGGCCGCGTACAGGCCGCCGGTGTGGTTCTTCGGCGCGGTGTTGAGCGGCTTCGTGTAGTCGGGCTGGAGGTTGTCGTCGAACAGGCCGGACATGTTGTTGCCCTTGCAGACCGCGTCATGCGCGTCGGAGCAGTTGTTCGGCGTGATCCAGTTGAACGCCGGAACCTGGTCGGCGGGCTTCTTCAGGTCGGCGATGAGGCCGTAGTTGGCGTCGTCGAGGTTGGCGATGTGGTTCTCGTCGGTCATCGTGCCGCCGTTGGCCGGCTTGGTCAGCGAGTCGTTGCCGGTGTTGTCGTCGCCGATGATGGAGTGGAACCACGGGAACGGGAAGTGCTTGGCGACGTACTGGTCGTTGGCCTGGGCGCCGGTGAACGAGGTGATGCCGTTCTGCTTGTCGGTCGCCGAGGGCTTCATGGTCTTCGGGTTGTTGGTCGGGTCGTTCTCGCGGGTGCCGGGCGCGCCGCCGAGGCCGTCCTCACGGCCGGGCTGGTTGCGCAGGTCCTGCGCGTAGCCCTTCCAGGTCTTGCCCGCGGCGTCGAGCTGGTTGAACAGCGTCGGGGCGTCCTTCGGCAGGGTGCAGCCGTTGTCGCCGTTCTTGGCGTTCGGGCCGGCCGGGGACTTCACCTGGCCGTAGTTGTCGTACTGGCCGAACTGCTTGTCGCCGGTGTGCTCGGTGATGATGTCGGAGTTCTTGCCGAAGTCGAAGTTCCGGACGCCGCAGTCCTCCTGCAGGTCCTTCGACGTGGCCTGGCCGGAGACCAGCGTGATGTAGTTGTCCATGCTGTAGTGGCCGGTGCCGTAGTAGTTCGTGAGCAGCGCGCCCTGGGCGGGCAGTTCCTTCCACAGGTAGCTGTTCTGGTTCAGGCCGGTGAACGTGGCGTCATACGACTTGTTCTCGAGGATGATGGTCCACACGTGCTTGATCTGGCCGGGCTTGAGTCCGGTGGACGTGATGGTGGTTTCGGAAGGCTGGGTCGACGGGTTGTCATTCGCATAGGCCGCCGGGGTGGTCAGTGCAAAGCAGCTCGCGGCTACTAGAGCGGCGATGCCCGCTCTTCTCATATACATATATGCAGATTGCATATTCCCCACGTTAGGTTTCGTTAGCGCTCCCACGCCGACCCTGAGATGAACTCTAAGGAACGTTGTGATAACAACGATGGTTGCCTTAGCGGTTTCTGAGAATCCTTGGGGTTTCCTGTTCGGCGCATCGGCGGGGTATCGGCACGGCATCGCCGGCGGGACGACGGGAGGCCCGCCCGGAACATCGTCCGGACGGGCCTCCGATCATGCGTCACGACGCACGTCACATCACGTCACGTTACGCATCACGACGTGCGACGGCGCACGCACAATCACAATCACAATCACATGCGAGATCGGCCGATCACAGCACGGCGATCGCGTCGATCTCGACGAGCGCGCCCTTCGGGATGTCGTTGCCGCCGAACGCGACGCGCGCCGGCTTCACGGAGCCGATGAACACCTCGGCGTAGCGGGCGTCCACCTCCTTGAAGTCCTCCACGTTCTTCAGGTAGATGGTGGCGCGCACGACGTGCTCGATGCCGGTACCGGCCGTGTCGAGGATGTGCTTGATGTTCTTCAGCGCCTGCGCAGCCTGTTCGCCCGCGGTCTCGCCGGCCAGTTCGCCGGTGGCCGGGTCGATGCCCAGCTGGCCGGACACGAACACGAAGCCGTTGGCCTTGACCGCCTGGCTGTACGCGCCCAGCGCCGCCGGCGCCTCGGAGGTCGCGACCGCTTCCATCTTTTCGCTCATTGTGTGCTCCTCTCGGTTGCCTGCTCGCCCGATGCCGCAACCGATGCCGCACGAGCGATTACGCAGCAGTGTAGTGAGCGCACGTGTCGCCGCCGTGCGTGATGCCCGTCATGCGGTCACGCGACATGGGAACGCACGCGACGCAACGGCGCGAGCGGCGCAACGTGCCGACTGCGTCACGCGAGCGGCCGCGCCCACGGCACGGCGTCGCCGGAGCCGTGCGCGCCGCCATGCGCGCCGTTCCGCGACCCGGTACCCATGTCACGCCCGTCGATGCGCACCGCGTGGCGGTCGACCACGTGGTCGAGCCGCCGCGCGCTGTCGCCGAGCACGCCACTCGCCCCGAGCCTCAGGCACCGGTTCGCCTCGCGGTAGTCGCCGCTCACGCCCGCGTAGACGGGCATATCGTCCCGTGCGGCGCGACGGGCCACACGCGGGTCGAGCCGGTTGCCGCGCATGACGACGAAGCTCGCGCCACGCGGCCATTCGATGCGGGCGTGCCCGGCCGGGCTCACGCACTTGCCGACCAGCCAGCTCGGGTGCGCGCGATGGACGAGTCGGATGGCGGTGTCGTCCGTGGACATGAGCATCACGCGGGACGCGAAGTCGTGGCGTTCGATCTGCCGTGCGACCGCCTCGGTGACGCGCGGAGCATGGCGGTCATCGGTCTTGAGATGCAGCAGCAATCCGAGATGGTCGTTCGTATGCTGCGCGGTGAGGATCGCCTGCGCGAGCGTGGGGATATGGAAGGTCTCACCGTTCTGGCGCATCGGCATGTGCTGCAGTTCGTGCGTCGGCATGGACGAGACCGGCACGTCGCGCCCGTCGGCGGACAGTCGTCCGGTGCGTTGGTCGTGGAAGACAACGGGAGTGCCGTCCGCGTCGAGACGGATATCGATCTCGGCGTAGTCGGCGCCGCGCGCGCCCGCGTTGGCGATCGCGTGCAACGAGTTCTCGGGTGCGGAATCGTCGCCGCGATGAGCGATGGCGAGCGGCCGCACCGTCCACATGTCGCGCGAGTCGCGGGCGGCCTGCGTGCCGGCGGCGTCCCGCGAGAACGGATCGGCCGTGGGCGCAACGCCGAATCCGTCGAACGCCCCGTGCCCGAACAATCCCGCGACGCCGGCGATGACGCCGGAACCGTCCAGTCCGTCGCGTTCGCGACGACGCAGGTTCGCGGCGGCCGCACCGCCGACGACGAGCGCGAGCGCGATGGCCAGGATGACGAGATGCGCGATCCAGCGATGATGGGGAGCCGACGCGGAATCCGCGGGATCCGCGGACGGCACGGACGGCGCGGACGTGACCGGCGCGGACGGCATGGACGCCGCGGACTGCGACTGCTCGCCCACGGCGGACGATTCCCCGACCGCGGCCACGCTGGCCACGGTTCCGTCGCCCGTATCCCCACGGGCGTCACGAGTCTCACGAGCCTCACGGGTCATGCTGTTCCTGCCGCGATTCCTCGGTTCCTGCTTTCCCATCACACACCTCCTGCTGATCGAAGCAGCATTCATTATGCGCCCGCCGAGTGGGAGCCATGCACGATTTCATGGCCTCCTCATGGTTATCTCAGGGAAAATTCAGGGTCATTCTCTAAGCCTCGTCATCCGTGAGTACATACCGATTAACGTACAAACCTGCGAAGTCCGAAGACGAATCTGCATGATTCGACGACCAACCTGCATGATTCGAGCACGAACCTGCAGGATTGTTATCCGAACCTGCATACCACCCTTCAGTAGACACCCGCCACAGACGTCCATCACGAACAATGAATCGGCCATATTCCAACAATCCTGCCAAGGCTCCGACACGATGAAGCCCCATTCTTCAGCACCCCACCGTACAGGTTCGCCCTCGTCTCATGCAGGTATGTCGCCGAACCATGCACGTTCGCCCTTGAACCATGCACGTTCGCCCTTGAACCATGCAGGTTCCCCCTCCAACCATGCAGATCCAGGTCCACCGCAGATTCAGGCCACTCACTTGGACCTGTCCCCTACGACTTTCCATGCCCCCTGCCGCTCTTCCCGGCCGGAGACGCCGAAGGCCCCGCATCCTACGATGCGGGGCCTCGATTCCGGGTGGGCTCGAAGGGGTTCGAACCCTCGACCTTCTGTTCCGGAGACAGACGCTCTATCCACTGAGCTACGAACCCAGAATCATGCATCCGCGGCCCGCCCGAGGGCGTACGTCGCGACATGCAACTCCCCTACTGTACACCACGTCCGCGCCACGCGCGACACCACCGCCCACGCACCGTGCGGCCGCCCGTCCGTGCGCCCGCGTCCCCGTACCGCCCCGCATCGCGCTGACGCCCGCCCGCATCGAAACATTGCGTTGCCCGACGCGCGGCATAATGAACCTGTTTCGCCGCCGCCACGCAGAAAGGCCCGTCCATGGGAAGCAGCACGTTCCGTTTGACCACCGCGTTCCGCCATGGGCGCACGAAGATCGACGACGTGTATTTCGAAGCCCCGTTCAAACTGATGACGCCGTTCACGAACGGCCGTCATTCGGATTTCATCGTGATGCTCGCCTCCCCCGGCTTCCTCAAGGGCGACGAGGCGCATATCGCCATCGACTTCGCGCCCGGCACGGATTCGACGATCAGGACGCAGAGCTACGAGAAGGTGCTCGACACGTCCGACGGCATGGCGGCGCGCACCATCGACCTGACGGCCCGCGGCGACGCGAAGGCCGTGTTCCTCCCGTTCCCGGTCATCCCGTTCCGCAACAGCACGTTCGAGAATCTCACCACGGCGCGCATCGCCGCCGAATCGACGTTCGTCTACGGCGACGTGGTCACGTGCGGCCGCGTCGGCATGGACGAACGCTGGGCGATGCGCCGCTTCACGAACCGCCTACGAGTCATCGTCGACGAACCCGCCGCCGTGACCAAAGCGTTCGCCGCGGCGCGTTCCCATCCCGGCCGTCCACGCAAATCGGACGGTCCGCAGTCGCGTCTCGCGTTCGCCGACCGCATGTTGCTGGAACCGGAGTCGTTCGACTACACGGAGATGGGCATGTGGCGCGAGTTCACCCACTGCGGCGTCCTCTACGTCCACCTCCCCGAACTCGACCCGGCTGATTCGAGCGCCGCCGACGACGACGTCGATATGACACCCGACGCGGTCCGCGAGCGCGTTGAGACGGCGCGCATCGCCGCCGAGGACGCGCTGATCGACCGTATCCGCGCGCACGCCGACGCGATCGGCTTCGCCGGCGAGCTTGGCGCGAGCCGCGCAATCGACGGCGTCTGCGTCCGAGTCCTCACCAAACGCGGCGATGACGCCTTCGACCTCATCCAAGACATCGCCGCCATGGCCACCGAATCCTAACCCGTCTCCTACTCCCCCTTTCAAAGGGGAGCGAGCCAAGGCACCCGCCGGCATACTCGCGACTCCTTAACATTCTGCTCCCCCTTCTAGGGGGAGCTGTCCGCGCAGCGGACTGAGGGGGTACTGACTGAGGAACCATCACCTCAGCCCGCCCTAACGCAAGCCCCACATCCGGCCCCCTCTGACGAGGGGGCTGTCCGCGCAGCGGACTGGGGGAGAGATAGCCGGAACGCAACATCCGCACCATCCCTCCCCGAGAAACCCCGGAAGAGAAACCCCGACTCCCCCTAGAACAGGAAGTACCGCTGCGTCAACGGCAGCTCGTACGCGGGATCCGAGTGCACGAGCTCGCCGTCGACCGTCACCTGGAAGGTCTCCGGGTTGACCTGGATGTCGGCGAGGACGTCGTTGAACTTGAGGTCCTTCTTGCCGGGCGTGCGGCATCCGTGCACGGGCAGGACCTGGCGCTGCAGGTTGAGCTTGCCCTTGATGTCGTCGTCGATGGCGGCCTGCGAGACGAAGGTCGCGCACGACGAGCCGAGCGCGCGGCCGAGCGCGCCGAACATGTCGCGGTAGTAGACGGGTTCCGGCGTGGGGATGGACGCGTTCGCGTCGCCCATGCGCGAGTAGGCGATGGAGCCGCCTTTGATGACCATCTCCGGCTTCGCGCCGAACATGGACGGCTGCCACAGCACGAGGTCCGCCATCTTGCCGACTTCGACGGAGCCGACGTAGTCGGAGACGCCGTGCGTGATGGCCGGGTTGATGGTGAACTTGCTCACGTATCGCTTGACGCGGAAGTTGTCGTTGCGGTTGTTGTCGTGCTCGTCCTCGGGGAGCGGCCCGCGCTGCTTCTTCATCTTGTCGGCGGTCTGGATGGTGCGCGTGATGACCTCGCCCACGCGGCCCATGGCCTGCGAGTCGGAGCTCATCATCGAGATGATGCCCATGTCGTGCAGCACGTCCTCGGCACCGATGGTCTCGGGGCGGATGCGCGAGTCGGCGAACGAGATGTCCTCAGGCACGTTGCGGTCGAGATGGTGGCAGACCATCATCATGTCGAGATGTTCGTCGATCGTGTTGCGCGTGTACGGCATGGTCGGGTTCGTGGAGCTCGGCAGGACGTTCGGGAATCCGGCCGCGCGGATGATGTCTGGCGCGTGGCCGCCGCCCGCGCCTTCCGTATGGTACGTGTGGATGGTGCGGCCTTTGAACGCGGCGATCGTGTCCTCCACGCAGCCGCCTTCGTTGAGCGTGTCCGTGTGGATGGCGACCTGCGTGTCGGTTTCGTCGGCGACGCCGAGGCACGTGTCGATCACGGCGGGCGTGGAGCCCCAGTCCTCGTGGATCTTGAGTCCGGCCGCGCCGGCGCGAATCTGTTCGCGCAGCGGTTCCGGGCTGGAGTCGTTGCCTTTGCCGAGGTAGGCGATGTTGACGGGCAGCGCTTCGGCCGCTTCGATCATGCGGGCGAGGTGGAACGCGCCCGGGTTGCAGGTGGTCGCGTTGGTGCCGTCCGCGGGGCCGGTGCCGCCGCCGATCATCGTGGTGACGCCGCCGGCGAGTGCGGTGCGCACCTGTTGCGGCGAGATGAAGTGGATGTGCGTGTCGAGGCCGCCCGCGGTGATGATGAGGCCTTCGCCGGCGATGGCTTCGGTGCCGGAGCCGACTTCGAGTCCGGGCGTGACGCCGGTCATGGTCTGCGGGTTGCCGGCTTTGCCGATGGCGCTGATTTTGCCGTTTTTGATGCCGATGTCGGCTTTGTAGATGCCGGTCCAGTCGACGATGAGCGCGTTGGTGATGACCGTGTCGGGCGATTCGGCGTCGAGTTGGACGGAGGATTGGCCCATGCCGTCGCGGAACGATTTGCCGCCGCCGAACTTCAGTTCGTCGCCGTAATGCGTGTAGTCCTTCTCCACTTCGATGACGAGGCTGGTGTCGCCGAGTCGCACGCGGTCCCCCGTGGTCGGCCCGAACATCCCCGCATAATCCTTACGAGTAATGATCCTGCTCATATCAAATCCTTAAGTCTCTTATCTCAGCTCCCCTTGCCAGGGGAGCTGTCGGCAAAGCCGACTGAGGGGTAGTCCCGCGCGCCCCTGTCGGGGCGTAATTCCCGGCTCCCCTTGTCAGGGGAGCTGTCCGCGAAGCGGACTGAGGGGTAGTCCCGCGCCCCCTGTCAGGGGGAGCTGTCCGCCTCCGGCGGACTGAGGGGGTCCTCAGGCCCCCAGGAACCCCTCCTCCTTCGCCTTCCTGAACGCCGCTTCCTTTACGATCGGGTCGTCGAGCTTGCCGTCGACGAGCGCGCTGAATCCGTGGATCTCACGCGTGCCGCCGATGTCGATGAGCCGCACGCGGTGCGATTCGCCCGGTTCGAAGCGCACGGCGGTGCCGGCGGCGATGTCGAGGCGCTTGCCGTACGCGGCCTTGCGGTCGAACTTGAGGTACTTGTTGACTTCGAAGAAGTGGAAGTGGGAGCCGATCTGGATGGGTCGGTCGGCGGTGTTGACCACGTCGAGTTCGATGGCGTCCTTGCCTTCGTTGATGGTGAGGTCGCCGTCGGCGAGCAGGTATTCGCCGGGCACGAGCTTTTCGGTCGATTCGATGGGGTTGTGGATGGACACGAGCTTCGTGCCGTCGGGGAACGTGGCCTCGACCTCGACGACTTCGAGCATCTCGGCCACGCCGTCCATCACGTCCTCGGGCTTGAGCAGCGTGCGCCCGTACTGCATGAGTTCGGCGACTGTCGCGCCTTCGCGCGCCCGCTCCACGCACTCAGAGGAGATCAGTGCGATCGCCTCCACATAGTTCAGCTTGACGCCCCGAGCCTTGCGGTCCTTGGCGAGCTGCCCCGCCAAGTACAGCATCAGCTTATCCGTCTCCCGTGGTGTAAGTCTCATCAGGCTCCCCTCGTCATACCAATGCAAAGAAACAAAGAAAGTATATTCCGTTAGTGAAAACAGGATGTTTCATTTAAGAAACAATTAAGGCCTATTAGGGAAGATAACTTGCAATAATGCATCAAAAAGTGGCCTCGCGGCATCAATCAACGGATCCCCATTATAGCGCATAACAGAGTCGGCAACAATCTTCTTGGCTCTGTCTATTCTATCTTCATCAGAATCTCCCATTCCGAGACTAATACAGTAATCAGAAAACTTCTTAGACCATTTAATGGACGGATTTCTGAATTGATTAGGAGAAAAATCTCTACCAAATTCATCATGCAAAGACCCACAATAAACATCTGGATTAATGGAATTTTCTATTTCATTTTCACCACCACTATGGATGCCAATCATAAACACATCCCTTTCAGGAAGCAAGCCGCTTTCTAGAATCCTATCGCGCGTCTGTATACCGGCATTATCGTTATCCAGAACGGAGATGATTCTACAAATATTACTTTTTTGGCGCTTAATCTCATTAATCATTCCATGAGTTCCACCAACATCTTGAATCACAATATTATGATGCAAAAGATGATTTGCAAATAAAGTACTCCTTTTTTTAAAACATTAGAAATAATTTGCACATCAGAAGGCCCTTCAACAAGAATCACAATTTCAGCAGACGACAAATTATCGGAAACCTGCACTCCAAGGGATTCACGAATTTTTGCCAATCTCTGCACAGGCTTGGCTGTACTATTCGCAACAAGAACATTCGAAGAGACATCTTCCCTATTAACCATAATTGGATTATGAGTCGCAACCAACACCTGTTGAGTTTCCGAAAAAATTTCCAAGATTCTCTGCAACTCACGAACTGCATTAGGGTGCAAATGAGCCTCAGGCTCATCGACTATCAACAAATAACTATGCGCAGAGGATTTTTCTTTAGACAGCTCCTGCATTAAAGCAAGCGTGAACAAACTTTTAATGCCGTCACCCTTTTGGCCAAGAGGAGTTAAAAAACCATCATCAATAGAGACATCTAGAACACGACTGGAAAATGACTCCAAACGATCGGTTGATATATGGACTCGACTCACCGAGGTCATATATTCACTAACCGAGCCCCGAATAGTACTTTCTATTTCTTCAATAATAGCACGTCTTTTATCATTAATCTCTTCAATTAGCTTATTATATTGAGGATCATCAAACAATGACCTCATTTTTATCGATAGCAAATTATTCAGTAATCTACGCGCCTGTTCTTCCGTCCTAACCGCAGGAACATATATCACATTTATCTTTCCGGAAATGAATTTAGCTATGCTTTGAGCCTTATTCTCATAGTTCCGTTTACTATTACCTTGTTTTACAATACTAAGAGTGGCCGAATCCCGCCTTAGGTCAATTTGGATTGGCAAGGTGCCATTCGTCCGAATCCCAGTCGATTGAACAAATTCATCAACTTCAGTTTCATTCAAGCTAAATGTCACCCTAATGCGCGTCATTCCGCTTTTATTTTTTTGCTTTGAGAGCGGGAAATCATATTCCCAGTCATACCCTTCATCCCTCAAAGATTGATGCGAAAAATTATACCTCTTCCATGGGGAATATACCGATTTACTCCAATCGGAATTTGAGTAATTTGCCCTCAGTCGTATTAAATTCATACCGACGACAAGCGCTCTAATAAGGTTCGTCTTACCTTCATTATTGGGACCAACAAGCGTAGTCATATTACCAATTTTAAATGTAGTCTGTTTCCCAATTGACCTATAATTCGAAACAGACATGCTTTCAATCTTCATTTTGATTCTCTCTTTCTAATCCCAAAACCTTTTTCCTCACGAAAAAACAAAGTCGCTCTTAAAAGGAGCCATACGGCCCCATGAATCTGGAGCCGTTGAGGTGGATCATGTGGTCGGGGGTGTCGGCGCACCAGACTTCGGTTTCCCATGCGAGCTGCGCGCAGTAGCGTTGCATGACCGAACGGTTCGGGAAGCAGGAGACCAGCACCACCTTGTCCCATTGGTCGGCGAACAGATCATGCAACTCGACTTTGCGGGTCACATCCACGGGGCCGTGCGTGCTGGCCGCCTCCATCAGGAACAGCCATCCGCGTTCGGCATCCCACGCGATCACGTCCGGTGCCTTCTCGCGCGCCCGAAGTGTAATACCCAACTCATCCATCAACGAGGTATCCACAACACCATGCTGGTGGTCGGTGTCATCGATGAACGCGACCTGACATCCCGGCGCGAACCGCGGCAGCATCTCTTCCACCATCGCCTTGATGAGCGTGGACTGCCCTTGCGGGGACAGACGGATATCACGGCCGGAAGGCAACGTCACCGGAGTCTTCGGCATATGCCGTCGCTCCTCGGCGAGCGACTGGTATGGCGTGTGGGCGGCCAGGAACACATCAAGCTCGGAAGAGAACCGCTCCGTACCATATTTGCGAATCACCTTCAGCGCATCATCGGTCACTCGGTAGTTCCATTTCGGCGAATTGATCGGCCGATTCGGCCGATCGGCGTTCTCCTCCACAAGTCCCGCGATGACGAACTGGTGCAGTGAGAATCGTCGGACGGTCTCACGCGTGTTCGGCTTATAGGCGACACCGAACTCATCACGAATCCAATCCATAATCGCGCGAGTGCCCAACATCGGGTTCTCGGCCTTATCCCAAGAATCCCCGTCCCTGAGTTGCAGCAGTGCGAGCAGAATCATCGCGCTCCGCCTGTTGAGCTGCTGATCGCCGAGTTCGAATCGGCGCAGCAGCTCCATGGCTTCGTCGATCAGCTTGCCTTCGCCCATTCGAACAGCCCCCCAATCGTCTCGTCGACGAGACTCTGGCCCGGTGCATCGTTGACTGACAGCATACCAGCCAACACGGCGAGCTGTTGCTTCGACGGGCACGGCATCTGCCTCAGATCCGTGGCGTTGACCTGCGTGCTGCCGGACACCTGCCGATACCATTCGTCGACGATTGACGACGACAGCCACAGCGTCAGTCCACGCGCGACCGCATCATCCAGTGGAATCGTCTTGCGCGACGTTCCCTGATGCACGTAATTGAGCTTGTTGTCCGCCACGAAATCCACATCGCTGTTGAGATACGACGCGTAAATGCGGTGCCGTTGCTCCTTCGCGGAGAACCGGTTCACCATGCAGTAGCCGCCCGCGGGCAGCACGACATGCCGATCGTCCGCCGCACCGGTCACCCATTGCGCGCGGTCGCACTCGACCGGATGCTTCATGCGCAGACCATCCTGATTGTCCGCCCAGTACAACGGATGTCCGCCGATCACCTCGTCATCCGACAGCACATCACGGTTCCGGAACCACACCAGCTTGCCGGTGGACACCCACAATCCTTCGTCGGCCATCGTCTTGAACCCGGCAAGGCGTGCGTCCTGCCGTTGGATGCGCAGGATGCGGTCACGCCCCATGCTGAGCGCACGAAGCGCAATCATCTCCTGCGACTGCCGTTCCAGCGGCGTCGCCGGCGATGCGTCGGGGAACACGGTGACCTTCTTCACCTGCGAGCGCTTCGACACCTTCAGCAGCATGATCTCCTGAAGAATGCCCATATCCTTGAAATGCTCCTGCCGCGAGCCATATACGACCATCGCGTCCAGACTGCATTCACGCAGCATCCACTTGCGGAAATCCTTGAAATAGTCGCCGTTCATCCATGATCGGGGAATGATCGCCACGCACTCGCCTCCCTCGGCGAGCGACTGAATCGCGATGACCAGGAACGCCGTGTACAGGTTCGTCACCCTGACGTCGCCACTGTTCGTCGTGATGACGGTCGGAGCGATCTTCTTGTACGGCGGATTGAGGATCACCCGGCTGAAGCGAGGCTCCAGCGCGACGTCGAAGACCGAATCGTTGAGAACCGTGACATCGTCGCACACCTGACGCAACGACGTTTCGGAAGCCTGTGCCAACGCGGCATCCCGCTCGATGGCGAGCACGCTGGCGCCATCCGCGAACCGTTTTGCCGTGACCGCACCCAGAATGCCGGAACCCGACCCGAGGTCGAGAATCCGCTGCGGCTCATCGGATTCCGTGAACAATCCCACCGCCTGCTCGGCGACGGGCATGGGCGTCAGGAACTGCTCCCACTGCTGCTGCCGCTCGGGAACCAGCGACGCCGCGGCCTCGTCTCGGATCTGTGCGATGGATTCGGAATTCATACCCCTCAGAATACCGGCCTTCGATGTCAGTTACTCAGACGATGCCGATCATTGTTCATACAGCACCTTTCCGGTCGTGGCGATTTCGCGCCTCAGCTCGTCGGACACGGGCTCGTCGAGGTTCACGATGTCCACTTTCAGCAGCGACCACAAATCGTCCTGCACGCGCCGTTGGAAATCCTCGAACCTCGCTCCCCCGTTCACGGCCAAATCGATGTCGCTTTTCGGACGGTTCGTTCCCTTCGCTCGGGAACCGAACAGAATCACCCGTCGCACGCCATCCTCGGCGGCGAACTCGCGAATCTGCCCGTACACGTCCTCGATCGGCACCATCCCCATCATGCCTCCCGTCCATCAACCCCGGCACGGTCGCGCGTACCGGTTCCGGCAATTACAGTCCCAACCCTACCAGTGCGGCAGCTCGTCCCCACCTCATCCCAGCACCCACATCACAAAACTTATCTGAAATTATCCGAATTATCCGTCTATATTGAAGATATCGAAGATTATCTGGAGTTATCCGAACTTATCTGGAGGGCATATGGACGACATGAAGACGCCCCTGCAGGCGTTGAACCCGTTTATGCCGGGTGCCGGACTGCAACCGCCCGCACTGGTCGGGCGCGAACACGAGATCGCCCTCATCGACAGGATGGCGGCGCGGACGAAGCTGCAACTCCTCAACCGCGGCGTCATGCTGTACGGTTTACGCGGCATCGGCAAGACCGTGCTACTGATGCACATGCGCGACATCGCCGACCAACGTCATATGGCGACCCTCAAAATCGAGGCCAGCTCCAGCGCCGCCGCGACATATGACGCTCTGTTCCACGAAATCCCCTTGGCGATAGCACGCATCGGGGAAACCGACATCCGCGAGCGCGTGGCCAAGGTCTTCTCCAGCGTGGAATCGGTGTCCTTTGATTTCATGGGAGTCAAAGCCTCCGCGGAATTGAACGGCAAGCCCGATTTCCGTACCGAATCGTACCGGCTCCAATTGCTTATCGAAGGCATCTGCAAAGAGCTCAAGGGCGACAATTCTGGCCTGTACCTGTTCATCGACGAGATGCAGGAGATGCACAAGACGCCGCTGAGCGATCTCATCACCATCCAGCACGAGATGGGGCAGCGCGGACTCCCCTTCTACATCATCGGTGCAGGACTGCCGGATCTGCCCGGCGTCCTGTCCAAGGCACGCTCGTATGCGGAGCGCCTGTTCGACTATCGGGAGATCGACAAGCTGGACAGCGCCGCGACCCGCGAGGGTTTCCAGACCCCGGCGAAAAGAACAGGGCGTCCGTTCGACGGCGCGGCCCTCGACAAACTGGAGGCCCTGTCACAAGGCTATCCGTATTTCATCCAGGCATACGGCGCGGCCACATGGAACGCTTCGACCACTAATCCGATCAACGTCACGGCGGTGGAGCAGGGCGAGCCGGAGGCGTTGGACATGCTCGACCACGGCTTGTACATGGCCCGGTGGTTGCGTGCCACGGAAAACGGGCGCGCCTACCTGCGCATCATGGCTGATTTGTCGGACGGCCCGGTGCGCACCGCGGACGTGAAGAAGCGGTTCGCCAATGAGGGTTCGGCGGCGAGCGCCCGCGCCTCGCTCATCGAACTCGGCCTCATCTACGCGTCCGGATACGGGCAGGTCGCGTTCTCCGTGCCGCGGATGGCGGAATTCGTACGACGCATCATGCCGCAAGTCGATCAGATCTACGACGGACGCCGCTGAAAGGTCAAGCTCACCACCGTCCTGAGGTGCCGCATACTCGTGGCATTGTGGCAGCCAGCGGCACGGCTGGCAGCAAGCGTGCCACACAAGGGGTACGGCGGTGAAGTGTGGCACACGAGCGCGCCACACTTCACCGGAATCGGCGGGCGGAGTGCGAAGTGGAGCGCCGAAGGTACGAAAACGTGCCACGCAATCCCGAGAAACGGGTCCCGGCGGATAGCGTGGCTCAGGGCCGCGCCACACTTGGGAGGATTCCGCGCTTTGCGGGCTTGCGTGGCACGCATTCACCGCGGAATCACGCCACACGAGCCCGAATCAGACCGATACCGGCGTTGTGTGGCGTGACGCCGTGCCACACAACGTTCCATCGACCATTGCGTGGCACGCGAATCCCTGGCACGCGAATCCCACACACGCAACAGACAAACCAGGCCCCGCACCAAACGTGGCCGAGCCCACAGCACAACCGCGACAGACAGCGCGGATACCCCGGATACGGCTTAAGTGCCGAAAAATGTCGCAGACGACATTTTTATCCACCAAAAAATGCGTTCCACGACACTTTTCGGCACTTAACCGCGAAACAGACCCGCGAACGACCAGTCTCGGCTTCTCGAATCGGAGCATTTCACGGATCCGTATGAACCGGGCATAATGGCTCATGCAATGAATCGAAGATGGTAAGAAGCCATCCACATCGACGCGGCACAACGTGACGGCACCCTGCAAAGCGGCAGATCATCCCGCACACGCAGTCTGCGTCGACGCGATCCAGAGAGAAAGGTAAGGAATCATCATGTTCGGAATCCATCGTCATGGAATGGATGCGGGCGACGTCGCGACGTCACGCGCGTTCGCGACGTCGCTCGCCGCGGCGGCGACGGTCGCGATGGCGGCGACGATGCTGGTCGCGCCGACTCCGGCAATCGCCGCGGACGGCGCGGACGCGGGCGCCGCCACGCATGTCGCGATTGCGACGTCCGATACCGCCGCTTCCGCCGACTTCGAGGGCAAGGCCGCGACTGAGATGCTGGCGACGCTCAAGACCAAGGGACGCGCGCCGAAGACCGGATACGCGCGCACGCAGTTCGGCGCGGCGTGGGCGGACGTCGACCACAACGGCTGCGATACGCGCAACGACATCCTCAAGCGCGACATGACCGACGTGACGTTCAAGGCGGGCACGCACGACTGCATCGTCATGACGGGCACGCTCGCCGACCCGTACACGGGCAAGACGATCAGCTTCAAGCGCGGCAACAAGACGAGCAGCGCCGTGCAGATCGACCATGTGGTCGCCCTGTCCGACGCGTGGCAGAAGGGCGCGCAGAAGCTGTCCAAGTCGCAGCGCAAGAATCTCGCCAACGACCCGTACAACCTGCTCGCGGTCGACGGTCCGTCGAACCAGAAGAAGAGCGACGGTGACGCGGCCACTTGGCTGCCGAAGAACAAGTCGTTCCGCTGCGAGTACGTGGCGCGTCAGATCGGCGTGAAGGCGAAGTACTCGCTGTGGGTCACCAAGGCGGAACGCAAGGCGATGACGAAGGTGCTCGCCACCTGCCCGACGCAGACCGTGCCGTTGAACGACGAGGCGCAGGCGACAGCCGACGCGGCAGCGGCGGAGGCCCAGCGCAAGGCGGAAGAGGAGGCGGCCGCCAAGGCCGCGGCCGAGGAAGCCCAGCGCAAAGCCGCCGAGGAGGCGCAACGCCAGGCCGAAGCCCAGGCCCAGGCCCAAGCCCAGGCACAACAGCAGGCGCAGCAGGATGCGAACGTCTACTACCCGAACTGCTCGGCCGTGCGCGCCGCCGGCAAGGCCCCGCTCTACCAGGGCCAGCCCGGCTACTCCACCAAGCTCGACCGCGACCGCGACGGCGTGGCCTGCGAGTAGCGAGACCTCGCACCCAGCTTCCGGAAACATGCCGGCAACGTCGCCGCTTCCGGAAATACGGCGGAAACCCCACGACCCCTTCCCCGAAACAATAGTGAAACGGAGTTGACACTTCCTTCCGTCACTATGTGATTCATGCAACCGAGTTGCATATTTATCAACGACCGGAAGGGGTCATCATGAACAAGGAGCCCAACGCCGCATCAGCAGTATCCGATATCGCGGCCGCCGCCACGGCAGCATCAGCCACCAAGACAGTCACCACCGCAGGCCCAGCAACCGCAGCCGCCGCAACCACCCCGCAGTTCACCGTCCAGGAAGTCTCCGATTCGACGATCCGCAAGCTCACGTTCTCCTCGTTCATGGGCAACTTCATCGAGTGGTTCGACTACGCGTCCTACACCTACTTCGCCACCGTCATCGCGACGATCTTCTTCCCCAACCAGGATCCCACCGTCTCCCTCATCCAGGCGTTCGCCGTCTTCGCCCTCTCCTTCGTCGCCCGCCCGATCGGCGCCGCGTTCTGGGGCAACTGGGGCGACAAGCACGGCCGCAAGAGCACGCTGACCCACTCCATCCTCTTCATGTCCGGCGCGACGTTCCTCATCGGCTGCCTGCCCGGATACGCGACGATTGGCATCGCCGCCCCGATCCTCCTCCTGTTGCTGCGCTGCTGCCAGAGCTTCTCCGCCTCCGGCGAATACGCGGGCGCGGCCACGTTCCTCAGCGAATCGGTGGGCCATCACCGCCGCGGCATGATCGCCGGCTTCATCCCCGCCTCCGAGGCGGCCGGCCTGCTCGGCGGTTCCGCGGTCTTCCTCATCGAATCCACGTTCATGTCCGACGCGATGATGAACGCGTGGGGCTGGCGCATCCCGTTCCTGCTCGCCGCGCCGCTCGGCCTCATCACCCTGTTCATCCGCGAGCACCTGAGCGAATCGCCCGCCTACCAGCAGGAGCAGAAGCTCATCGGCTCCGAGGAGAAGCGCGAAGAGGCCATGCCGCTGCGCATCCTGTTCCGCTCCTACCGCAAGCCGCTCATCCTCACGTTCGGCGCGTGCGTGCTCAACGCGGTCGGCTTCTACACCGTGCTCACCTACCTGCCCACGTATCTGACGACCACGCTGCACACCGACAAGACGCTCGCCTCCGCCGCGACCACCACCACGCTGATCGTGTACGTCGTGTTCGTGATCTTCACCGGCTACCTGTCCGACAAGTTCGGCCGCAAGCGCGTCATGCTCGCCGCCTCCGTGCTGTTCGTCGTGTTCACCGTGCCCGCGTTCCTGCTGCTCGACACCGGCAACGCCGTGGCTATCTTCGTCGGCGAGATGGGCATGGCGATGATCCTCGCCCTGAACGACGGCGTGCTCGTCAGCTTCCTGCCCGAGACGTTCCCCACCGAGGTGCGCCTGTCCGGCTTCGCGATCAGCTTCAACACGGCGAACGCGATCTTCGGCGGCACCGCGCCGCTCGTCGCCACCACGCTGATCTCCGCCACCGGCAACGCGCTCGTGCCCGCCTACTACCTCATCGTCATCGCGGCGATCGCGTTCGTGGCGATCTGGAACACGCAGCTCAACAAGGACCTGTTCTTTTCGGCGGTGAAGGTCCCGGTCATCGCGCCGACGCTCGGCAAGGCCATCGCCTGAACCGCCGCCCGGCAATCACCGATCATCACCAATCCATAATCACCAATCACCGCAATCGAAAGGAGGGCGTCATCATGGAGACCATCACCGCAACCATCGCCGCAATCGCCTCACGCGACGCCCTCCACGTAGCCCAGCTGCCGGGAGATGAGACGCGCATCGTGAAGCACGACGTCGCGTATCGCGTCGAACGCGGCGGGCGTGACGCGCGGCTTCGGCGCGGCCACGACCAACGCGGCCAGCAACGCGCCATCCGCGCCGAACACGGGCGCGGCGAGACTGAACTCGAACGCATCGCTCTCACCGTCGTTCACCGCGAAACCCGCCTCGCGAATGGCCGCGAGGTCGGCGCGCACGCGCGCGACCGCGGCCATGTCGCCGCCGTCCACGCCCTCGATCCGGCCGTCACGCAACGCACGTTCCGCCTCACGCCACGGACGGAAGGCGAGACTCACCTTCACCGAAGCCGACGACCATCCGCGGTACCGGGTGCCCACCTCCTGCGTGTGACGCACCAGCTGCGGACTGGGAATCTGGTCGATGACGATGGGATCGATGTCCTCGATGACGGCGATCGCCGCGGTCTCACGGGTCGTCGCCACCTCGTCCTGCAACAGCGGATGGGCGATGCGCCGCACGTCCACGTTCGTCAGCAACGGCGAGACCAGGGCGAGCAACGATACGCCGAGACGGTATTTGTCCGTCGCAGGATCACGCTGCAGATAGCCGAGACGCTGCAGGTTCGTCATCATCCGTGAGACCGTGCTCTTGTGCACGCCGATCATGCGAGCCACATCGGTGACGCCCAATTCGGGCGAATCCACCGAGAAGCACCGCAGAATCGCGAACACATTCGCCAGCGACGAGGGGACGCGGCGCGGATCGTCCGAATCCTCCGCACCATCGCCCGGCAACGACCGACGTTCTCTCTCAACCATCGCGCACATAGGCAACCACCGTACACCACGGCGGGCGGCGCGACACCACGCATACCAACCGCACATCGTACGTAACCGCACTTCACCACATCCCACACTCCCCCACCACAGAAAGGAACACCATGAGCGACACCATCAGCGAAGCCGAGGAATACTGGCCGAAGGGCTTCTCCGTCAAGAACTCCACGTTCGACACCTCGATCGAAGGCCACGGCGCCGTCGACGACTACAACAAGGACCGCAAGCCCGGCCCGCTGTACGTGAACCGCAAGCACGACCGACGCTTCGGCGGCATCCAGACGTTCGCGCAGCTGCCCGTCTGCCTCACGCCCGAAGACCTCGTCGCCGGCAAGATGGACGCCGCCATCTACGGCGTGCCGTGGGATTCCACCGTGTCCGGACGATCCGGCGCGGCGATGGGCCCGATGCACATCCGCACCATCGACTACCTCGGCCAGAACACGGAGATCGGCCGCGGATCCATGGGCCTCGAAACGCATGTGAACCCGTTCGAGACGCTCAACGTGTGCGACTTCGGCGACGCGCCCATCGTGCGCGGCAACACGCCCAAGTCGTTCGACGCGGTAAGGAAGTTCGTCGGCGCGATCGCCGAGACCGGCACCATGCCGATCGCCATGGGCGGCGACCACGGCATGACCTGGCCGGTCGTGACCGCGCTGGCCGACCACTACGGGTTCGGCAAGATCGGCGTCGTCCACTTCGACGCGCACTGCGACGCATGGGAGGAAGGCCCCGACTGCATCGGCGGCCACGGCACCCCGATGCGCCACCTCATCGAAAGCGGCGCCGTGCCGGGCACCAACTTCGTGCAGGTGGGCCTGCGCGGCTACTCCCCCGACCAGTCGCTGCAGAACTGGATGGCCGAACGCGGCATGCGCTGCCACTTCATGGCCGAAATCGAGGCGCGCGGATTCGACAAGGTGCTCGAAGAGGCCGTGAACGAGGCCATGGACCAGGCCGACTACCTGTACCTCTCGCTCGACATCGACGTGGTGGACCCGGCGTTCGCGCCCGCCACCGGCACCCCGGAGCCGGGCGGCCTGCGCAGCTGGGACGTGCTCACCGCGTTCCGCCGCCTCGCGGCCGAAGTGGGCATCATCGGCATGGAGGTCGTCGAGGTCGCCCCGCCGTACGACGGCCCGGGCGAGATCACCTCGCTGCTCGCCAACCGACTGATCCGTTCCGGACTGACCGGCGTGGCCATGCACAAGCTCGGCATCAAGGAACCGAACTACCTGCACCCGGAGGCGGTCGACTTCGGCCTCGCGCGCAAGCGCATGGGCCGGGATAAGTAAGGGGCCGGATCTGGTGTTCCGGGTCGTGCTGGTGCTTTGTCCCGGCGCTTCGGGGCGTCCCGGCACTTCGGCACGACCCTGCTCCCGGGCAATGAGCTCCAATGTGCATGGTTCAGCAGGCTATGTGTATAGTTCGGAGGCCTTTCTGCATAGTCGAAGGCGCAAACTGTAGAGTTCGGACCACAATGTGTGGAATCGGGAGCCCAATGTGCATGGTCACCCCGTGAAGAGCGGGCGGAACCGGCCGGAACACGATGTGGGGAGCCTTGGAATTCCAAGGCTCCCCACATCGTCGTCGAGGGGTTCGCGCGTCTTCTTCAGCAACCGTATGCGCAGGTTGCGGTTCAGGAACTACACATTGCATCGAAAATCATGCACGTTGCCGTGCGAACCATACACGTCAGGCCCCGGACCATACACGTTGGCCATGAAACCATACACGAATGATCCAAGCAAACATTCCGCGCGACGCATAGCATGAACTCCGCTGCCCCAGAGCATCCGAAACGCGCAGGGTCGCGCCGAAACAGGCTCATCAACAGGTGTGGGGACAAGCCACGTAGCCGTCCCCACACCGACAGGAGCCCGCGGGGCACCCGCAAGCACGCGGGACGCGCCCACTCTCACAGCGCGATAGAGCTGCTCCTGCTTAGATAACTACTCCCGCTTCCCGTCGCGTTCCACATATCCGCCGCGCACGCGGAGCAGGCCGGCCGCGGCGATCAGCAGCACGGCGGCCACGGCGAGCGGGCCGACGACGACGGAACCGGTGTTCGAGAGGCCGTTGCCGTTCCGGTCGCCGGAACCGGACGCCTGCGCGGACGGCTTTCCGTTGGCACCGTCGGCGCCGTTGGCATCGCCAGCAGTGCCGGCGTTCCCGGAATCATCGCCGTTCCCACCGTTCCCGCCGTTCCCCTTCGCCACGTGCACGCTGTACGTGGCGGATTCGCCGAACACGTCGGCGACGCTCACCGTGTGGTCGGCGTCGTCGGCGGCGAGGGTGACGTCGCCGTTCTCGTTCGCGGCGACCGGCTTGCCGTCGACCTTCACGTCATTGCGGTAGTTGTAGGCCACGTGGAACGTCGTGTCGCCGGTGTAGGTCTTGCCGTTCTCGAGGCCCTGCACGGGCGCGGCGGCCGTGTTGTACACGGAGAGCGCGAACACGCTGGCGAGAATCGTGGCGCGTTCGATGCTGTAGTTGCCGGTGAACGGGTGGTCGTCGCTGACGACGGTGAACTGGTCCTCGTCCGAGGGCCACTGGTAGATGTCGCCGATCACGTGGTAGTTCTGCTCGGTGACGTCGTTGCGCCCGTCGCCGATGCGGTCGCCCCAGAAGATGTACACGCTGGGGATGCCTTCGCCGAATCCGAGCTTGGGCGTGCCGTTCGCGCCCGTCGCGCCGGTGATGGTCGCGTGGTCGGAGCAGTTGCCGAAGTACTGGAGGTCGACGGTGTCGTCGGGCCCCTTGGTCCACCATTCCGCGTACTTGCCGTCCGTGTAGTCCCAGTAGCGTTCGGCCTGGTGTTCGGCCACGTCGCCAGCAACGCTCTGCTGCGGCTTGCCGTCGGCGTCACGGTAGGGCGTGTGCACGGTGAGCACGCTGTTGCGCGTCTGCGAGGTGGCGGCCATGTCCATGTTGTAGTAGGCGATCACATGCTGCCTGCCCCAGTCGTTCGGGTACAGGAAGCTGCCGTAGAAGTGCGCGGAGCCGACGAGCCCGTCCTCCTCCGCGGCCCAGAGCGCGAACACGACGTTCACGTTCGTGGGGATGTTCCTCAGCGCCTTGGCGATGGCGAGCACGTTGACCGTGCCGGACAGGTTGTCGTTCGCGCCTTCCGCGCCGAACACGCTGTCGCGGTGCGCGCCGACGATCACGTACTTGTCGGACGACTGCGCGGCCTTCTTGACGGCGAGGATGTTGCTCGTGTGCGTGTTGCGGCGGTTCACGACGGTCGCCTGCACGCTCTGCGGCTTGCCGTCGGCCGCGCCGCTGCCGGCCGCGTCATTGTAGGTCGCACCGAGCTTCTTCACAATCTGCCGTCCGTCGAGGTAGGAGGCGAGGATCACCGGGATGGTGATGTCGCCGCCGGTCTTGGGCGCGGGGAACGGGTGCTCGGCGGAGGTGCCGCCGTCCGCGTTGACCGTGTACTTGCTGTGGAAGAACACGACGGCCTTCGCGCCTTTGGCCTGCAGCGCGCGGGCCGCGTCCGCGTAGGCGGTGCTGTTGCGGTCCCACTGGTCGTAGGTCTTGCGGTTGGTCAGCACGATCTTCCCGGCGACGTCGTTCGCGTTCGCGGCGACGGCGTCGTCCACGTCCGCGTAGTAGACGGTGTCGCCGGTGACGGTGGGCGTCTCGTAGCCCCTGTACACGCTGTCGTCCGCCCAGCCCGGCGCGAGCGCCGTGTACTCGCGTCCGTCGATGGTGACGGATGCACCGATGCGGCTGTTGACGCGGTCGTTGGCGAACGTGTCGAAGTAGTCGTCGGTCCCGTCCGCCGCGGTCGCCTGCGAGAACGGCCCGTAGCCGAGCTCCTTGAAGTCGTTCGCGAAGTAGTCGGCGCTCGCCTCGTCCGCCGGCGTTCCGGCGACGCGCGGACCGATGTTGTCGTGCACGTACTGCACGTTCTTCAGCATGTAGTCGTCGTCGATGCCGTCGAGCAGCGCACGCTCGGTGGAGTCGAACGGCGCGGTGTTGGTGGTGTTGGCGGTGTTGGTGCCGTTCGCGGCTTGTTGCGTCGCGTACGACGCCGGCGTGACGATCGCGGCGGCGGACAGCGACAGCGCGGCGGCGAGCGCGAGCGCCGCCGCCTTGCGCAGTCGCGCGGGTCCGTTGCGTCGCATGGTCGTCGTTGCGGTTGTGGTTGTTGCGGCTGCCGTTGCGGTCTCGGGCGATGTCGCGGCGGATGACGTCGCGAATGATGCCGTCCCGGATGATGATGCCACGGATGATGGCACTGATGCTGATGCCGTCGCGATCGACGACGCGGTTGTGGATGATGCGGTCATATGATGTTTCACGCGGGACACGACGGCCCCGCGCTTCTCCTTCCTCTCGGTTTCCCCGTACCCGGCAGTAAACACCATTCGCCGCGATCCTGTCCAACAACAAAAACATATGTGTCGTCATAGAAGCGGGTTATACAAGGGAACCGAAAGAGCTTGTGAGGCCGCTAAGTCCCGAAGCACCCCAAGTTCAGCGCCCCAAGTCTCAGCGCCCCCAAGTCTCAGCGCAAAGAATCCCGGAAATCACCAGCCGCGTCCGGGAATCCTCGTGCTCACTACGGCTCAGCGCAAGAAATCCAGGACAAGAGCCTTGTCATCCGGGAATCCTTGCACTGAGATGTCCTCATCGCAAGAAATCCCGGGGATGGCCTTATTACGAATTGTTCCTCAACGAGAGATCACCCCTTCACTGCGTCGAGGGGACAAATCAGCTGCCCCTCGACGGAGAATATGGGCTGTATTGTGTCGAGGGACAAGTTTCGTTGTCCCTCGATTACGAATCATCCTTTTTCCGCATCGAGGGACAGGTTTTATCGCCACCGCCGGCGACACCATTTCTCAGATCATTGGAATATCAACGTTTTGGCGAGCGCGATAATCCACAGACCACAAATACGTTGCCCCTCGATGGAAAGCTCACATGTTTCCACGTCGAGGGGCAACTTTTCTTGCCCCTCGACGCACATCATGCATAATCACACGTCGAGGGGCACGCCGACATATACGTCATCGTCGCCATAGAGTTATCACTCGACGCGATTCGCCCACTAACACCCTCGACAATCATCACCCATATCCGGGAATCCTTGTGCTGAAGCGACCTCAATACAAGAAATCCCGGAAATCAACGTGGATTCCCGGGATTTCTTGCGCGACGGCCGGCGTCAGCCGCTCAGTGACAGTGTCTCAGCGCGAGGCGCATCCACGTCACGCGATTACTGGCGATGGCGACGGCGGATGACCATCACGATGACACCGGCCGCACACGCGACCACCGCCACGATGACGACAGCCAGAATCGCCGATCCCGTGTTGGAGAGCGAACGCGCACTGGTGTCACCGCTGCCAGCGACCGGCTTCTGCTGGGAGCTTCCAGAGCCAGGCACCGAACCGGACGCGCCAGCATCCGAACCGGAACCCGCCCCTGCGCCGGACGAACCGGGATCGGAACCCTCACCGCTGCCGGGAACGTTCGCCGACGGGGCATCGGCGGTCTTCTTGGAGTCGGAGGAGGTCACCTTGCCGTGCGCGGTAGTGACGGAATTGCTCCACTTCGCGCCGGAATCATCGGTACCGACATAGGTGGAGGTGGAGTCGCCGTCGGACTTGACGAGCGTGCCGTTGGCGCGGGCCATCACGCCGTTCGAGTCGAGGTTCCACTGGTATTCGGCGTTGCCTGGCCACGTGCCGTCGGAGGTGGCGAGTTTTACGTTCTGCGACATGTTCACATGACCGGTGAAGTCGTAGCCCTGATCGCTGGTATAGTCGGCCGCGGTCAGGTCCACGCTAATCGGGTAGCTTTCGTCCAGGTTCGCGGAACGCACCACGTTGCCCTTGGCGTCGGTGGAGATGGACGAGCTCGTCACCCGGTCCGTCTACTTCACGTTCTGCACGAAGTCCTTCGCTACGGTGACGGTCGCATCCTGACGGTAGTCGCGCTTGTAGCTCGTCTTCGTGGTGATGCGTCCGGCGGAGGTGTCCACATAGCCTTCGAGCGTATCGTCGCGTGCGCCGGTGATCGTGTACGCTACCTGCTGATCGCTCTTCGCCGTGGTGTCCGACGTGATGGCGGCGGCGGGCGCGTTGTGGCTCACCAGTTTGCCGGAGGTCTGCGTGGAGCCGTGGTCGGTGTAGAGCAGCAGTACCGCGTACACGTTCCACGTGTCGTTAATCGGGTTGATGGACACGTCGAGCTGATGATTGCCGCCATCGACAAGATTGCCGACGAACGGGGTGAGATCAAGGGTCTCGGAACGCATGTCGAGCGTATCGAGTGCGAGGGCCGGTCGCCACAATGGGCCCCACAGACATCCGCGCGCACCCCGGCATAAGGTCACAGGACCGCGCGATCACGCGTCACGCCCACACGCGTCACACGCGCGGTCTTGTGTCCTCACAAACCAATCGCCGCATCCGTCACGCTTCACGGCGGCGACGCATGACGAGCAGGGCGATGGCGAGCGCCGCGCAGACGACCGTCGCGGCAGCGAAGGTGGTGACCTCCGCACCGGTGCGGGTCAGTGCGGCCTTGCCGGCGCTTGCGCTGTCGGCGGCACCGGCGTTACCGGCACCGTTCGCACCACTGGCGGCGTTACCGGCATTACCGGCATTACCGTTACCAGCATTTCCAGCGTTACCGGCACCGTTGTTCCCGGAGTTGCCGCTACCATTCCCGTTGCCGCCGTTGTCACCGTTCCCGTTACCACCGTTCCCGTTGTCGCCGTTGGCGATCGGCACGGTGACGGTGCTCTTGGACAGGTCGATGGTGAAGTCGGAGAGCGGCACGTCGGCCATGCGCGTGGAATTGTTGTAGATCGCGATGACGAGACGATGACCGGCGGGAACCGTGTAGTCGGTGGCGAGGCCGTCCCACGCGATGTCGTAGTACTGGTTCACCGGCGTGGGGGTGAGCGCGGTCAGCGAGTCCTTGTGGGCGGTGCTGATCCAGCCGCGCGAGATCACGTAGGAGTCGGCGGTCACCTTGTTCTCGACGGTGCGATAGTAGCAGGAGTCGTCGCGTCCGTCGACGCTGTCGCCCACGCAGTCCTGCGGCTGCGACTTGTCGGTGATGAGCGCGTGCAGCGATGACGGGTCGGCTTCGATGCGCGTGGCCGTGCCGTAGTCGATCAGGGAGAACGAGAGGTTCGTGTCCGGCGCGGTTGCCTTGACGGAGAGACGGATCTTCGGGGTGCCGGAGATGTGCGTGTCCTTGGCGAGCGGCTGGCCGACGTAGAGGAGTCGTGTGTCCTTGGCGATCTCGTATTCGGAGGTCGCGCCGGTGCCGTCGCCGTCCGCGTTCGCCGCGAGCGGCTGGATGCCGGTCGCCTGCTTGGATTCGAGGGTGTCGGCGGCCGCGGACTTCGTCGCGTCGACGGTACCGAGGTCACCGCCATTGCGGGTACGCGAGTACGTGGATGCCGCGGCGGCGGGAGCGTCTCCGGTCAGTTCGTCGACGCTGCCGCCCTTGAAGGACGCTTCGACGGGCGTGGCGGAGGCGGCGGGCTCGCCGTCGTTCAGCGTGCCGAGACCGTCCGTGGTTCCCTTGGCGAACGACATGGTGACGTCGCGGGTGCCGGGGACCGGCCAGGACGCGTAGTCGTTCCACGTGCCGTCGGAGTTCTCGATCGAGGCCTGCGGCTCGTTCATCACGCCGTTGTCGATGCCGAACAGCCAGTAGTCGAACCAGCGGTGGATCTCGTTGACCCAATCCGCGCGACGGAAGTCGAACGGGTCGTCGTGGCCGTCCTGGCTGAGCCAGATCTTGCTGGGCACGTGGTTGGCCTGGAGCGCCGCCCAGTACTTGTCGACGTTGTTCATCTGCACGTTGAGGTCGTTGACGCCGTGCACGAGGAAGACGGACGCCTTGAAGTCCTTCACGTGGGAGGCGTAGTCGCGTTCCTTCCAGAAGTCGTTGTAGTTGCGGGTGGTTTCGTCCGCGTCCTTGATCATCTGGTCGACGTGCGCCTTGCATGCGGTCTTGCCGGAGTGGTCGGCGGCGCCGGGCTCGGCGGTGGCGAGATAGTCGGCGAACGGACCGGGCTCCCACCACCAGTTGTAGAGGGCGCCGGTGCCGGCGCGGTACCAGTTGTACTGGTTGGAGATGCCGGAGATCGGCACGATGGTGGTCAGGCCTTCCACGCCGGTGGCGGCGAGTCCGTCGGTGACGGAACCGTCATAGGATTTGCCGAACGACGCGACCTTGCCGGACGCCCAGTCGGCTTTCACCTCGTTGGCTTCCGTGCGTGGCGCGGTCTTGGACTTGTAGCCTTTGGCGCGTCCGTTCGCCCAGTCCACGACGGCTTTCGCGGAATCGAGATCGTATTTGCCGCCGATGTCGCCGCAGCCTTCGGACAGGTTCGTTCCGGCGAGGTCGGGCAGCACGTAGGCGTAGCCGCGTGGCACGAAGTAGTTGTCGTAGTAGAGCGGGAACTGGGTTTCCGGGCTGTTGGCCTTGTCGTTCTCGTTTTCGTAGAGTTTGATCTCGCCCTCGTTGCCGCGGCCCAGGTCCGCGTAGCCGAAGTACGGGCTCGGATCCATGATGATGGGCACGTTGTGCGCGCCGTTGTTCAGTTCGCTCGGACGGATGATGTCGGCGCGGATCAGGTCGTTCTTGCCGTCATGGTCGCCGTCGTCCGGGATTTCGATGTACACGTATTCGCGAATGGCATCCTTGTACGAGTAGATCGGCTTCGTGACGCCGTCCGCGCCGAGTTGGTACGGTTCGTTCGCGCGTTCCGCCGCGACGGCCGACGACGGCATGGCCAGTCCCGTGAGCGCGGCGACCGTGGCGACGGATGCGATGAGCGTGCGCGATGCGGCACGTGCGACGGTGCGGATACGCCCGGATTTCTGGTGATTCTGATTCTTGCGATGACTGTTGTGATGACTGTGGAACGACAGTCCTCCCATGAGACTCATGGTATGTTCCTTCCCCTCTATGAAGCCCCGGCTAGTCCCAAGACTTGAGAAGGATGTTAGCCCTCACATGTAAACCCCACCCACCAAAGTCCGCCATGCGTCCACCACACGGCAAGCACAAGCAGAAACCACGTTCGACGGACTACACTTTAACTCTATGGAAAACAACGAAGTACCACAGCAAACAAGTTCGGCAGTTTTTTCTGCTGAAAAACCAATCACATCACTTCAAGAAGACAAGTTCAGTAGAGAACAATATGTAGAAGCCCTGAAAGAGGCAATCCTCAACCCGATAAGCACCGATTGCCTCGTCATAGGAATCACCGGAGAATGGGGATCAGGAAAAACATCACTGAAGAACATTCTCCAAGAGAAAATCCGCAGCAACAAAGAAATAGCCGAAAAGAACCTGATTGCGGAATTTGACCCATGGCTGTATTCAGGAAACGATGAGCTAATTTCGATGATGTTCAATGATATCGGAAAGTGCATTGCACCAATTAGGACATATATACGCAAACAAACGAACACAGCCCGCAACGCAACAAGCAAACTGCTAGACACTGCAAGCACTGCAGCAGGAATCATTTCAACTGAATCAGGCAAAGCACCAATTCCTATCCCCATGCTCTCTTCAGCGACATGGAGCATAGGAAGCGCCGCACTTTCTTCAGGATTCAAAGCACTTGCACAAGTCATCAGGCCAGAAAGCAAAGACACTCTGCACTTATTGGACACGCGCGAAGAACTCAAGAAAACACTTCGGAACAAAGGCAAGCGAGTCATCGTATTCATCGACGATGTTGATCGACTTACCGATAATGAAATATGCGACCTATTCAGAACAATCAAAATGGTGGGAGACCTACCCAATGTAACTTATGTATTGCTATATGACGAAAAAGCCGTCTCCGAAGCACTAAACAATATATCCAAAGGCAGAGGAGAAGAGTACTTGAAAAAGATAGTACAGGTTTCTCTTCACGTTCCAAATTACGATCCAAAAATAGTATGGGATGAACTAGACAAGGAAATACACTCAATTAATCCCAACTGGAGCGGATTATGGTCATTCAAGTCTACGAACGATATCCATCAAGGATTCCACTACTTTATACAACACTTCATAAATAGCCCAAGAGACATTTCAAGATTTATCAATACTCTAAAGATGGAATACAGCGTCTTGCAAGAGGATGTCCTATTTGATGATTTATTATGTCTCGTTTCACTAGAATTATTTATGCAAGAACTCCGAGAATGGATATATGACCATCACACTGAACTATGCTATCCCAAATCCACAGATCAAGACTCATTAATCCAACATAACAGGGAAAGAGGAACCAGTATAAGGCGATACTTAGATACGAGCCCACATCATCATTTGTCAGAAAGCATTATCAACACATTATTCCCGGAGGCATTTCCTGCGAGAGAGCCACTGCCCAAAAGCATTTATGACTACGAAAGTTTCTATACATACTTCATATTCTCACGACCAGCAAGAACGTCTGACCCGTACGAAGAACCTGATGAATCACAGCGACCGTAGATACTCACCCAAGTGCGGGACGGCGAATTGTAGTTCGCCGTGGGCGGCGGGGCGGATGAGGCGGTCGTTGATGAGGATGGCGCGGTATTTGCTGACCCAGCTGCGGCTGCGACGGGTGCGCTCGGCGATGTCGGAGACCTTCGTCACGCCGGGCGCATCCTGCGCCATCGCACGCAGGAACAGCCGTTCCGCACTGGTCGTCCCGTCCAACGCGGGCGCGCATACCGCATCATCGAACGCGAGCAGCGCATCCGCCACACCCGTCGCGACGTCATCCGCCGTGATCACATCCGAGCCGCGTCGCTGCGCCGACTGCCACATGTAGTAGCCGACGAGCTGCACCATATACGGATATCCATCGGACTTGCGCGCCGCCTCAAGCGCGTCCGCCTCGCCGATGCGCTTGCCGGATTCCGCCACGGTCTCCAGGAACGCGTTCTTCACGTCCACGAGCGGCACATTATCGAGTTCGCGGCGCAGCGCACGCCGCAGGAACGTGGTCACCTCGTTGTCAAGCAATTCGTTGACCATGTACGGCAAACCGGCGAACACGATGGCCACGCCTTTCTTCTCCGCATCCGGCGTATCGCTCTCGTCACTGTCCGCGATGACGTGCTGGACCGCGGTGGCGATCGCCACCAAATCCTCGCGGGAGGCGGCCTGCGTTTCGTCGATGGTGATGAGAATCCCTTTGCCTTTGCCGATCTTCCGACTGGCGAGCCGCTTGTTGAGCGCATTGCGCAGCGTCAACGGATTGGATGCGGCGGAGAATCGCGCCTGTCCGAGGCTCGCCGTGGCGATGCCCGCTATGCCGACGGACGGACTCAAATCGGCTTGGTCGAGGTGCATGCCCGTCGGCGCGAGCGCCTGCACCAGCCGCGCCACCAATCCTTCAGATGCGGTCTCGCCGATGGTCTCCCAATGCTGCGCCTTGGCGATGCGACGGAATTCGGTGAGCATGACGGTCTTGCCGAATCCGCGCTGCCCGGTCACCAACATGATGCGGCCCGGCGCGCCCACGCCGTTCTCCAACGCCTCGGAGAAATCATCGATCACCGACTGACGTCCGATGAGAACAGGCGGCATCTTGCCCGCCGTCGGCTTGAACGGATTCATCACCATATCATCGCCTCCCCAACCGCTTCACGATTCACCCGAAGCAACGCGGGTCTCAATCACTCCACATAGAACGGCTGAGACCGCAATCAACGCATACCATCTGCCACGATTGCGTACCATATTACACGATTGCACACCAAAGCACACCATATTGCACTCCCCTATCGGAGCGCCGCATCACGGCATCACCGCAACATCACCGCTCACGCCGCCGTTCGAACCTCAACGCGAACGCCGTGAGCAGAATCACCGCGACCACGGTGAACGGCATGCCGGCCAGACCCGTCATGTGGTAGTTCATGCCGGAGGCGTTGAGGGCCATGCCGCCGACGAGCGAGCCGACCGCGTTGCCGCCGTTGAAGCCGATCTGCACGGCCGCGCCGCCGATGAGCTCGCCGCCGCCCTTGCCCGCGTCGGCCATGAGCAGCTGCTGCGGTCCGTTGATGAAGAACAGGCCGAACGCGATCCAGAACGTCAGCACGGCGCAGGTCACGAGATTGCCGGGCAGCAGGAACACGAGCAGCAGTCCGACCGCGGAGATCGACTGGCCGACCGCGGCGGTCGCGGCGTGCAGCCACCGGTCGGCGAGGTGCCCGCCGGCGAGTCCGCCGACCACCATGCCGAACCCGGCGAGCATCATCAGCAGCGGCACGAACCGCGAATCGTAGCCGCCGGTCTTCTGCAGCCACGGGCTCACATAGCTCCACCAGCAGAAGACGCCGGTGTTGCCGATGAACACGGCGCCGAGCACCAGCCACGGTCCGGGCTTGGCGAGGAAGCGGAACTGTCCGGCGAGACCCGCGTCCGGAACGGCGGGAACGAGCGGCATCCATGCGAGCGTGAGCGCGATGGTGAGGGCGGCGCCGATCGCCAAGATCGTGAACGCGAGCCGCCAGTTCAGGTATTCGGCGAGCAGCGTTCCGGCGGGCACGCCGAACATGTTGGCGATGGTCTGTCCGGTCACCATCACGGCGACCGCCTTGCCCTCCTTGCCTTTGTCGGCGAGCGTCTTCGCGATCACGGTGCCGGTGCCGAAGAACGCGCCGTGCGGGAGCCCCGCGATGAATCGTGCGGCGACGAGCACGCCGGCGGTGGGCGCGACGGCGCTCATCGCGTTGCCGACGAACGCCAGCGCCATGAATAGGATGACGAGATGCTTCGGACTCGCCTTGCGTCCGAACACGAGCATGGTGACGCCCACGCACACGCCGATCGCGTATGCGGAGATGAAATGGCCGGCGGTCGGGATGGACACGTGCGTGGCCGCCGCGGCCTGGGGCAGGATGCCCATCATCACGAATTCGGCGGCGCCGAGCACGAACGCCCCGGCGGCGACGGCCAGCAGACTCTTCTTCATCGGTGGTTCCCCTCGTTCTCAAGGCGGACGTGACGAGGAGGCGCAAAGCGTCCTTCTCCTGTCCCGCGATCCGCGCGTACGCGTGCGGCCCCACGGTCCGCCCCGCCGCAACCGGTATAAGCCCGGTATGAGCATGGGAGAGAACCGTGGGGCCGCACCGCTGAAATCGTGAGTCAGGCTACCACACGCGCGTCACGCCGCGCACAATCACACCCTCATCGCGTCCTTCGCCGCCTCGACCTGGTCGGGACCGCCCTCGCCGGCGGCGATGAAGCGGCCGGAGGCGAGCACATAGTACTTGTCCGCACGCTCGACGGCGAACTGCACCTTCTGCTCGACGAGCACCACGCCGATGCCCTTCTGCTCGGCCATCGACCGGATCGCCTGCTGGATTTCGGCGACGATGTTCGGCTGGATGCCTTCGGTCGGTTCGTCGAGGATCATGAGCTTCGGACGGGTGATGAGCGCACGCGCGATCGCCAACTGCTGGCGCTGGCCACCGGACAGCAGGCCGGCGCGACGCGATGCGAACTCCTTCAGCACCGGGAACATCGCGACGGCCTCGTCGTAGCGGGCCTTCGCCTCGGAGCCGTAACGGTCGGCGACCACGTGCAGGTTCTCGTCGACGGTCATCGTGCCGAACGACTGCTGCCCCTGCGGCACGAACGCCATGCCCTTGCGGATGCGCTTGTTCGGCGCGGCCTTCGTGATGTCCTCGCCGTCGAACGTGACCGTGCCGGACGAGACCGGCAGCAGGCCGAGGATCGACTTGAGCAGCGTGGTCTTGCCGGCGCCGTTGTTGCCGACGATGCTCACCCACTGGCCGGCGGCCACGTCGAACGTGATGTCGTTGACGACCGTCACCTTGCCGTAGCCGGTGTTCAGGTCCTTCACTTCCAGCATTGCCATTCTTTGACTCCTCCCTCCGCATCGGGGGTGAATGATGTGTGCGACTTCAAGGCGTGGAAGGTGAAGGCGTACGAAGGTACGTCGAACCTTCCGCAACGCGGAAGGCGCTCCATCATTCGCCTCCACCCAAGTAGATCTTGACGACTTCCTCGTTGTTCTGGATGTCCTCGACCGAGCCTTCGGCGAGGATCTCGCCCTGGTTGAGCACGGTGACGGAGTCGGCGAACTGGCGCATGAACTCCATGTCGTGCTCGACGATGATGACCGTACGGTTCTTGCTGCATCGCTTGAGCAGTTCGCCGGTGGCGATGCGCTCGGCCGGGGTCATGCCGGCGACCGGCTCGTCGAGGAGCAGCAGGTGCGCGTCCTGGACGAGCAGCATGCCGATCTCCAGCCACTGCTTCTTGCCGTGCGGCAGGATGCCGGCGGGCTTGTGCGCGTCCTCGGTGAGGTTGCACACGTCCATCATGTATTCGATGTTCTGCGTGACGCCGCCCATCGGCTTGAACAGATCGCGTCCCTTCTTGCGGAAGCCTTCGGCGAGCTGCAGGTTCTCGAGCACGCTCAGCTCCTCGACGACGGACGCGGTCTGGAAGGTGCGGCCGACGCCGAGCTTGACGATGTCGTTCGGCTTGCGGCCGAGCAGCTCCTCGCCACGGAACTTCGCGGAGCCGGTGGCGGGCACGAGTCCGGTGATCGCATCGATGATCGTGGTCTTGCCGGCGCCGTTCGGGCCGATAAGGAAGCGCAGGTCGCCGTGTTCGACGGTCAGGTCGAGGTCCTTGACGGCCACGAATCCGTCGAATTCGACGTGCAGGCCCTTGATCTCGAGGTAGTCGTTCCACTGGCCGCCGCGGTCGTCGAGCGCGGTGAGCTGCTCGTGCAGCCGTTCGCGCTCCTCGACGATTTCGGCCTTCATGGCGGCCGCCTCGTCGCGCAGGCGCTTGGCCTCGTCGCGCATGGCGACCATCTCGGCGCGCAGGTTCTCCAGATCCTCCTGCGAGGCGGGAGCCTTCGCCGTGTTCTTCACGTTCTTCTCGCTCATACGTTCACCGCCTTAGCAGTAGTGGTTCCGGCAGCCGTTCCGGAGGCCGCGGCCGCAGCCGCGCCGCCTCCGAGCTTCTCCTTGATCCAGGGCCACACGCCCTTGAACTGGCCGAGTCCCATCGGCACGAAGGCGATCACCAGGATGAAGATGAGGCCTTCGATGTACGTCCACGCGGACGGGTACGCCTCGGACAGCTGCGTCTCCGCGAAACGGATGATGAGCGTGCCGACGAGCGGGCCGAGCAGCGTGGTGCGTCCGCCGATCACGACGCCGGCGAGCATCAGGATGGACGGGGTCACGCCGATGTCGGACGGGGAGATGATGCCGACGACCGGCACGAACATCGCGCCGCCGATGCCGGCGAACATCGCGGCCATCGAGAACGCGAACACCTTGATGGACGCGGGGTTGTAGCCGAGGAACTTCATGCGGTTCTCCTGGTCGCGCACGCCGATGATGAGGTCGCCCATGAACGACTTGCGGATCCAGTAGACGATGAGCACCATGGCGAGCGTGAGGAACGCGCAGATGTAGTAGATCATCTGCTTGTTCGCGTCGTCGGTGAGGTCGTAGCCGAAGAAGCCCTTGAAATCGTTGAGACCGTTGGTGCCGCCGGTGGTCTTCGACTGGCCGATGAGCAGCACGGAGAAGGCGGCGACGAGCGCCTGCGACAGAATCGCGAAGTAGGCGCCGCGGACGCCGCGTCCGAACACGGCGAGACCGAGGAGCGCGGCGATCGCGCCCGGCACGGCGGCCACGCCGATCACGGCGATCACCGGGTTGCGGAACAGCTCCCAGAATCCGGGGACCTTGTCGATGCCGTACTGGGCCATGAAGTCGGGCACCTGGCCGGGGCCGATGTCCTCGAGCTTCATGTGGATGGCCATCACGTACGCGCCGAGGCCGAAGAACAGGCCCTGGCCGAGCGTCAGCATGCCGCCCTGGCCCCAGGCGAGGCCGATGCCGATCGCGACCATCGCGTAGCACAGGTACTTCGAAAGCAGCCCGAGGTTGTACACGCTCATGACGGATGGCGCGAGGAAGATCAGCGCGATGGCGATGACGGTGCCGATCCACGGCTTGTATTTCACGGCGAATGCGTTCAGAGAAGCGTTGTTCATGATGATTCTCCCCTCCCCTTACGCGAGGTTCCTCGAACGGATGGAAACGAGTCCCTGCGGACGGAACTGCAGGAAGACGACGACAATCAGGAACACGGCGACCTGGCCGATCGACGCGGACGTCGGCAGCTCGATCGCGGACTGGGCGAGGCCGAGCACGAAGGAGGCGATGACCGCGCCCTTCAGCTGGCCGACGCCGCCGGCGACGACCACGAGGAACGCCTGCACGATGAACGTGGTGCCGAAGTTGAAGCTGATCGAGTTGAGCAGGCTCAGCGCCACGCCGGCGATGCCCGCGATGCCGGAGCCGAGGAAGAACGTGACGTGGTCGACGGTCTTCGTGGAGATGCCGGAGACCTCGGCGAGATCGCGGTTCTCGGAGGTGGCGCGGATCTGGCGGCCGAGCGGCGTGAGCTTGAGGATCGCGTACAGCGCGGCCACGCACACGACGGACAGGATGAAGATGAACAGTCGTCCGGCGGAGAAGCTGTAGCCGAAGACGGTCACCGGGTTGGTGAGCGCGTCGGGCGCGGAGGCGTAGACCGGGGTCGCGCCGAAGATGTCACGCGCCAGCTGCTGGAGGACGAGCGAGACGCCGAACGTGACGAGCAGCGTGTCCAGCGGACGGGTGCGCATGCGTTCGAGCAGCAGCACGTCGAGCAGCAGGCCGAGCAGTCCGGCGACGAGGAATCCGACGACGAGCGCCACGCCCAGCGAGACGGCCTTGTTGCCGATGACCGTGCTCATCACGTAGGCGGTGTACGCGCCGGCCATCATGAACTCGCCGTGCGCGTTGTTGATGACGCCCATCTGGCCGAACGTCAGAGACAGTCCGAGCGCGGCGAGCAGCAGGATCGATCCGTTGGACAGACCCGCCACGATCTGTGGAAATAACATACCCATGGTTTCGTGTTCCCTTCCGCTCTCGTTACTTGTCTGACGCGCTCGACGCGCCGGACGTGCTCGACGCGACCTCGTCCTTGGCCCCGGCGCTCAGGCTCTTCGCCCAGTCGTAGGTGGTCAGGTACGGGTCCGGCTTGATCGGCCCGTCGGACTTCCACACGGTGTGGATGAGCTTGTCGTCGCCGATCTTGCCGATGTACGAGGTCTTGTAGATGTGGTGGTTCTTGCCGTCCACCTTGACTCGGCCTTCCGGCGCGTCGAAGGTGACGCCGTCGGCCGCCGCCTTGACCTTGTCCACGTCGAACGACTTAGCCTTCTCGACCATGCCCTTCCACAGGTAGACGGACGTGTACGCGGATTCCATCGGGTCGGAGGTGGGCCGGTTCTGGCCGTACTTCGCCTTGAAGTTCTTCACGAACGTCGTGTTCTGCTTGTTGTCGAGCGTCTGGTAGTAGTTCCAGGCGGTCAGCTGGTCCTTCACGTTGTCGACGCCGATGGCGGAGACCTCCTCCTCGGCGATCGACATGGAGATCACGGGCACCGTGTCCGCCTTGAGGCCGGACGCCTTGTACTCCTTGAAGAACGCGACGTTGGAATCGCCGTTCAGCGTGTTCACCACCGCGTCCGCGCCGGAGAACTTGAGCTTGTTGACGATCGTCGTGAAGTCGGTGGAGCCCATCGGCGTGTACTCCTCGCCGACGACCTGCATGCCGTTGCCTTCCGCGTACGCCTTGACCACGCGGTTCGCGGTCTGCGGGAACACGTAGTCGGAGCCGACGAGGAACAGCTTCTTGTAGCCCTTCTCCTTGAGGTAGTCGAGGGCGGGCACGATCTGCTGGTTCGGGGCGGCGCCCGAGTAGAAGATGTTCGGGCTCGCCTCCATGCCCTCGTACTGCAGCGGGTAGAACAGCAGCGCGTTGTCCGCCTCGAACACGGGCAGCATGGCCTTGCGGGAGGAGGACGTCCAGCCGCCGAACACCGCGGCCACACATTCCTTCTCGATGAGCGTCTTGGCCTTCTCGGCGAACACGGCCGGCTCGGACTTGCCGTCCTGCTGGACGACCTTGAGCTTCTTGCCGAGCACGCCGCCCTTCGCGTTGATCTCGTCGACGGCCATGTGCAGCGAATCGCTGACCGTCTGTTCGGAGATCGCCATCGTGCCGGACAGCGAGTTGACGAATCCGATCTTGATGGTGTCGCCGGAGGTGTCGACGCATGAGCTCGCGGTGCTCGCCGTGGAGGCGCCGGATTCCTGCGCCTCCTTCTCGGCGACGGTGCGGCCCCAGCCGCAGCCGCCGGTGGCGAGCACGGCGGCCGTCACGCAGCACGCCGCAGCCGCCTTCAGTCGATGTGATATGGCCATACGTCCTTCTCCCTCTTCACGTATGCCGAACGTTCGGGTTTGTCCGATTCGATGATTCAGTGAAACCGGTTCCGCAGAAGCGATTCCGTAAGACGCAAGAATGGCAGCGCCCAGTTGACGGCAAATTGCCCCCGTGTTTCGATTCCATATCCCCCGTGACATGACGGTTACACGCGCGTGGCATCGCGCGGGCGCGTGGTTTTCCGGCGATTCCGCCCCGGAGACGACCGCCCCGCCGCCACGCGTATCCACCATGCGGACGCGTGGGGCGGGTAGGCTTGGGAGGCATGGAACTTCACGTTTTGAATCATCCGCTCGTCGAGCACAAGCTGACCGTGCTCCGCGACAAGAACACCCCGTCCTCCACCTTCCGCGAGCTCGTCTCCGAACTCGTCATGCTCGAAGCGTACGAGGCCACACGCGACCTGTCCGTCGTGGCCACGCCGATCGAGACCCCGGTCGCGCCGATGACCGGCAAGAAGCTCGCCGAACCCCGCCCAATCATCGTACCCGTGCTGCGCGCCGGACTCGGCATGCTCGACGGCATGACCCGCCTGCTGCCCACCGCCGAGGTCGGCTTCCTCGGCATGAAGCGCGACGAGGACCACCCCACCCAGCAGATCACGTACGCGAACCGTCTGCCCGACGACCTGACCGGCCGCCAATGCTTCCTCATCGACCCGATGCTCGCCACCGGCGGCACGCTCGTCGCCGCCACGCACTATCTGGCCGAGCGCGGCGCGAAGGACGTCACCGCGATCAACATCATCGCCGCGCCGGAAGGCATCAAGTACGTCGAGGAGCACATCGACCCGTCCATCGACTTCAAGGTCGTGGTCTGCGCCGTCGACGAGAAGCTCAACGACAAGTGCTACATCGTGCCGGGACTGGGCGACGCCGGCGACCGCCTCTACGGGGTGATCGACTGACGGAGTGTCGTCGGCGTTGCCCCTCGGTCGACGTACCTTCGTACGCCTTCCCTCGGTGCGCCTTGACGACACACGCGTTATCGATCCCCCACAACGAAAGTCTGACCGATGCAAATCGACATCATCGCGCCGGGGCGCGTCAAGGAACGCTACCTGCGCGACGCCATCGACGAATACTCGAAGCGGCTGTCGCGCTACTGCAAGCTGAACATCATCGAGGTCGCCGACGAGAAGACGCCCGAACACGCCTCGGCGGGCGTGGAACGCCAGATCAAGGCGAAGGAGGGCGAGCGCATCGCCAAGCACTTGCGCGACAACGCGTTCGTCATCGCCCTGGCGATCGACGGGAAGCAATTGTCCAGCGAAGAACTCGCCGCGAAGATCAACGATCTCGGGCTGCGCGGCACCAGCCACATCCAGCTGGTCATCGGCGGCTCGATCGGATTGGACGACGCGATCCTGCGCCGGGCCGATTTCAAGTTGAGCTTCTCGAAGATGACGTTCCCGCACCAGCTGATGCGCGTCATCCTGCTGGAGCAGATCTACCGGGCCTACAAGATCAACGCGGGAGAGCCGTACCACAAGTAGGGGTGGGCTCGGGGCGCCCGGAACCCCCTCAGTCCGCCTGCGGCGGCCAGCTCCCCCTGAAGGGGGCGCATATGACCGTGCATTGTGCGCCCCTTCTAGGGGGAGCTGTCGTGCGGAGTACGACTGAGGGGGGGTGTATATGCCCCGCCCGCCCGTGCCGCGTGTAGGCTGGGTCGCATGACGGGACGGTTCGCACCTACGCCTTCGGGGCGCATGCATATCGGCAATATGACGGCGATGCTGGCCGCGTGGCTCGACTCACGGGCGCGCGGCCAGCGCATGCTGCTGCGCATCGAGGACATCGACACCCCGCGCGTGCTGCCGGACGCCGACCGGTGGATCATGGACGATCTCGACTGGCTCGGCCTCGACTGGGACGGCGACCCCGTCTACCAGTCGCAGCGCATCGACCTGTACGAACAGGCGCTGCGACTGCTTGAATCGCAGACCATCGACGGCATTCCGCTCATCTATCCGTGCTTCTGTTCGCGCGCGGACATCCGCGCCGCGTCCGCGCCGCAGGAGGGCGACGGATTCCAAATCTACCCCGGCACCTGCCGCCGTCTCATGCGCGACCGCCCCGACGAGGTGCGCGCACGCCTCACGCGCGGTGACCGCCACTCCCTGCGCATCGCGATGCCGGACGGCACTGTCGATGTCGACGACACGGCAACGGGCATCGCCTGCCGCACCCCAGCCGCGACCGGCGGATCGGCGCCCGATACGGCGCTTGGACGGTCCGTTACGGCGACACCGGTCCACACCGTCCCCGGCAACGGGGTACGCACGTTCGACGACGCGGTGTTCGGGCCGCAGTCGTTCAATCTTGCATGCGAAATCGGCGATTCGGTGATCCGCCGGTCGGATGGATTGTTCGGCTACCAGTTCGTCGTCACGGTCGACGATCTCATGATGGGCGTCGACTCGATCGTGCGCGGCCGCGACCTGCTACGCTCCACCGCCCTGCAAATCTACATCCGCGAGCGCCTCATCGCCGCCGGCTGGCACATCGCACTCTCCTCACACGAGTCCTCGGCCCCCTCTGACAAGAGGGCCGCCAGCCTTCGCGCACTGCCGAACGACTGTTCGAGCATCTCTTCGGCCCCCTCTGACGAGGGGGCTGTCAGCCGTAGGCTGACTGGGGGAGAGACCGCCCGCGCGAAGTCCGCGCACTCCACAATCACCGGCCAATCCGCAATCCCCCGCAATCACGCATACGATCGCCCGCAACCCGCCAATCACCCGCAACCAGACCACCCCACGCCCGCGCGCCCCGCCTACGCGCATATCCCGCTCATCGACAACGCGGTGGGCCGTCGGCTCGCCAAGCGTGAACGTTCGCTGGACATGGGCGCGCTGCGGGAGCGCGGCGTGACGGCGGCGCAGGTGACGGGCGTGTGCGCGTGGCTGCTGCGTCTCGCCGAAACGCCGGAACCATGCACGGCACGCGACCTGCTCGACGTGTTCCGCGCGGACGGCTGGAAGCCGTTGCGCGCGGAACATGCGGACCGACGCCTCGACCCGGACGATCCGCTGATGCCCACGTGGCTCGCCGACGCGCTGCGGCCATAACACGGCCATAACACGACCACGACACGCCCCGTGCAGACCATCGCCACCTGCGCGGGCGATATGACCCGCCGCCTATTCGCGCGGTGTAGTCTGGGTGCAGCATCCGGCACGGGAGCGGCGTGACGGCGGTTCGCGGCAACGTCCCACGGCACCGTCTCGCGCACCGCTCCCCGCCGGCGTCACGTCACACGTATGGGAGGATTGCCATGTCGAAGGCCCTGAGAAACGTTCTGATCGGCGGCATCGCGGCCGCGGGAGCCGCCGCGTGGGCCATGGCGCCGCGCACGTTCAACGACAAACGCCGCAACTACGTGCCCGTCATCCCCGACGTCTGGTATGCGCACCGCGGTCTGCACGACGCGGGTTCGGGACTTGTGAACGTCACGGATATCCCCGATTACGGCGGCGACAATCCGGTCAGCGCGGAGGCGGACACGACCGACGCCTCGATCGCCGAGAACGCCGATTATGTGGCGCTCGCCCGGCGCATGGCCTTGAAGGCCGGGTACGGCACGGCGGACGAGACCGGGCCGATCGCGCCGGAGAACTCGCTCGCCGCGTTCGCCGCAGCCTGCGAGGCCGGCTACGGCATCGAACTCGACCTGCAGTTGACGCTCGACGGCCAGGTGGTCGTCGTGCATGACGCGGATCTTCTGCGTGTGGCGGGCGATCCGCGTCGCATCGAGGATCTCACTTATGACGAGCTGACGCGCATCCCCCTGTTCCCCGCCTCCCGCGGTTCGAAGCCGGGGGACCTCAAGGCGCATCCGCTGCCGGGCGCGGACGAGAATCCGCCGTTGGTCGTCACGCCGGCCACCGCGCCGGAAGGCTACTACCAGCATGTGCCGTTGTTCGCCGACGTGCTCAAGGTGGTGGCGGGACGCGCGCCGCTCATCGTGGAATACAAGTTCAACGACAACGCCGCGTGGGGCGAGCGCGAGACCGAGCTGATGGAGAAGGGCCACGCGCTGCTGGAGGCGTATGCGGGGCCGTACGTCATCGAATCGTTCAACCCGGGTGCGGTGAACTGGTATAAGGCGCATCATCCGGAAGTGTGCCGTGGGCAGCTCAGCTGGCCCGCGTCGCTCACGAAGAACGGCCCCGCCGAGTTCGCCGCGGGTCTGCTCGCCTTCGACTGGCTGTCCCGCCCCGACTTCATCGCCTACGACTGGACGGGCGGCGCGCTGCCGCAGGTGCGTCTCGCCCGTTCGATGGGCGCGATCGCCGTCTCGTGGACGGTGCGTTCCAGCGACGAGCTCGCGCAGTGCGACCGGTACTTCGACCACCACATCTTCGAAGCGTTCGTTCCGGACAACCGCTAGTTCCTGAGCCTTGTTGCGCCCCCTTGAGGGGGAGCTGGCGTCCGAAGGACGACTGAGGGGGCCCGGCGGCTTGTTATGCCTGCCGGACACCCCCTCAGTCTCGCTACGCTCGCCAGCTCCCCCTGAAGGGGGCGCAGGAGATGGAGCTTATGCGCTCTCCTCACCTATCACAGAGCGCCACAGACCGTGCGATCACTCGTCGGTCTTGACGTCCTCGACGTTGACGTCGGGGTCGTCGGGCGCGGACGTGTCACCGGCACCGGAACCCGCGAGCGGGTCCTCGGGCATGGCGGTGAGCTCCAGGTGTTCGCCGCCGGTCTGGTCGACGAGCACCGTGTCGCCGTCGTGCACCTTGCCGGCGAGCAGCATGCGGGCCAGCTGGTCGCCGACCTCGGTCTGCACGAGGCGGCGCAGCGGACGGGCGCCGTACGCCGGATCGTAGCCCGTGTTGGCGAGCCATTCGCGGGCGGCGGCCGTCACATGCAGCTTGATGCGGCGGTCGGTGAGACGCGCGGCCACGCTCTTCACCTGGATGTCGACGATGCCGCCGAGCTCCTCGCGGGTGAGCGGGTGGAACATCACGATGTCGTCGAGACGGTTCAGGAACTCCGGCTTGAAGTTCATGTGCACCGCGTCCATCACGGCCTTCTTCTTCGCGTCGGCGTCCATATCCTCGTTGACGAGGAACTGGGAGCCGAGGTTGGAGGTCATGATGAGGATCGTGTTCTTGAAGTCCACGGTCCTGCCCTGACCGTCGGTCAGGCGGCCGTCGTCGAGCACCTGCAGCAGCACGTCGAAGATCTCCGGATTCGCCTTCTCGACCTCGTCGAACAGCACGACGGAGTACGGGCGACGGCGCACGGCCTCGGTGAGCTGGCCGCCCTGCTCGTAGCCGACGTAGCCCGGCGCGGCGCCGATCAGACGAGACACGGAGGCCTTCTCCATGTACTCGGACATGTCGATGCGCACCATGGCCTTCTCGTCGTCGAACAGGAAGTCCGCGAGCGCCTTGGCGAGCTCGGTCTTGCCGACGCCGGTGGGGCCGAGGAACAGGAACGAGCCGGTCGGACGGTTCGGGTCCGAGATGCCGGCACGCGAGCGGCGCACCGCGTCGGACACGGCCTGGATGGCTTCCTTCTGACCGATCACGCGCTTGCCGAGGTAGTTCTCCATGTGGAGCAGCTTCTCGTTCTCGCCCTGCATGAGGCGGCCGACGGGGATGCCGGTCCAGTCGGAGACGATCTCCGCGACGGAGTCGGCGTCCACATGGTCCGGGACCATCGGCTCGGGCTTGTTCGCGTTTTCGCCGCCTTCCTTCGACTCGGCATCCGCCTTCTCGGCGGCGGCGAGCTCCTTCTGGATGGCCGGGATCTCGCCGTACAGGATGCGGCTCGCCTCGGCGAGGTTGCCCTCACGGGTGAACTTGTCCGCCTGGACGCGCAGCGAGTCGAGCTTGGCGCGCAGGTCGCCGACCTTGTTGTGGCCGGCCTTCTCCGCGTCCCAACGGGCCTTGAGCCCCGCGAGCTTCTCGCGCGCGTCGGCCATTTCGGCCTGCAGCTTCTCCAAACGCTCCTTGGAGGCCGGGTCCTCGGCCTTCTTGAGCTGCATCTCCTCCATCTCGTAGCGGGTCACCTTGCGCTGGAGCTCGTCGATCTCCTCCGGGGAGGAGTCGAGTTCCATCCTGAGATGCGCGGCCGCCTCGTCGACTAGGTCGATGGCCTTGTCGGGCAGCTGGCGGCCGGAGATGTACCGGTTGGACAGGGTCGCGGCGGCCACGAGCGCGTCGTCGCCAATCGTCACCTTGTGGTGTGCCTCGTAACGCTGCTTCAGGCCGCGCAGGATCGCGATCGTGTCCTCCACGGAAGGCTCGCCGACGAACACCTGCTGGAAACGACGCTCCAGCGCCGGGTCCTTCTCGATGTTCTCGCGGTACTCGTCGAGCGTGGTCGCGCCGATCAGACGCAGTTCGCCGCGGGCGAGCATCGGCTTCAACATGTTGCCGGCGTCCATCGAGCCTTCGGCCGCGCCGGCGCCGACGATCGTATGGATCTCGTCGATGAACGTGATGATCTGGCCGTTTGCGTTCTTGATCTCGTTGAGGACCGCCTTCAGACGCTCCTCGAACTCGCCACGGTACTTCGAGCCGGCCACCATGGAGCCCAAGTCGAGCGAGATCAGCTTCTTGCCTTGCAGCGTGGTCGGCACGTCGCCGGCGACGATGCGCTGCGCGAGGCCTTCGACGACGGCGGTCTTGCCGACGCCGGGCTCGCCGATCAGCACCGGGTTGTTCTTCGTACGACGGCTCAGAATCTGGATGACGCGGCGAATCTCCTGATCGCGGCCGATCACCGGGTCGAGCTTGCCTTCCTTCGCGGCGGCGGTCAGGTCGGTGGAGTACTTCTCCAACGCCTTGTAGCTGCCTTCCGCGTCCGGGCTGGTCACCTTCGCGCCGCCGCGCACGCCGGGCACGGCCTTGCGCAGGGCCTCAGGCGTGACGCCGTTCTTCTTCAGGATCTCGGCCGACTGGTTCGGGGCCGATGCGGCGATGCCGATGAGCAGGTGTTCGGTGGAGACGTACTCGTCCCCCATCTGCTGCATCTCCTTCTCGGCCTGCGCGAGCGCGGCGGTCAGCTGGCGGCTCGCCTGCGGCTGCGACGTGGTCGAGCCGGACGCGCTCGGCAGCGCCACCAATGCGTTGCGCACGGCCGCGCCGATGGCCTGCGGGTCGCCGCCCGCGGCCTGGATGAGCCCGCGCACGACGCCCTGCTCCTGGCGCAGCAGCGCGTCCATCACGTGCAGGGTCTCGACCTGCGCGTTGCCTGCGGCGGCAGCGCTCTGGATGGCGTCGCCGATGGCCTCCTGGGCCATGGTCGTGAACTTCTGTTCCATAAGTCTGTCCTCCAAGTCTCTAGGTTGTTCGTGTTCTGACACGTTCAACCGACCTGGAGGACATTCTATTCCCAAAACTTGAGCGCCGTCGGCTCAAGTTTCATTTCGACCTTACGCGCGCACGATCACGTTGCGTAGGTCGCCGACGCCTTCGACGTGGACGATGGTCTCGTCGCCGGGTTCGAGGTGGCCGGACGCGTTCGGCGTGCCGGTCATGATGACGTCGCCGGGCAGGAGCGTCGAGAACGAGCTGATCGCGGCGATCTGCTCGGGGATGCCGTGGATGAGGTTCGCGGTCGTGCCGGACGCCATCGCCACGTCCTCGCCGTTGAGCGTGAACGAGATCTTCGCGTCCTTCCAGTTCACGTCGTCGCGCGTGACGATCCAGGGGCCCAGCGGGCAGGACGTATCGAAGCCCTTGGCGCGCGTCCACGTCGGGTCGAGGCCCTGCAGGTCGCGCAGCGTCACGTCGTTGACGCAGGTGAAGCCGAGCACGTAGTCCATGGCCTTCTCGACCGGCACGTTCTTGGCGACGCGGCCCATGACGACGGCGAGTTCCGGCTCGAAGTTCATGTCCTTCGAGCAGGCCGGGTACACGATCGGATCGTCCGGGCCGATCACCGAGGTGGACGGCTTGGTGAAGATGACCATGTCCTCCGGGGCGTGCGAGATCTCGGAGTGGCCGGCCTCGTGCATGTACTGCGCGTGCGCCTCGTAGTTCTTGGCGAGTCCGTACACCTTGCTCGGCAGGACCGGCGAGAGCAGACGGATGCCGTCGGCGTCGAGCGCGTAGCGCTTGCCGGTCGGGGCGACCTTGCCGCCGAGCAGCGGGTGGCCGTCGAGTTCGACGAGATAATCCTTGCCGTCCGATTCGTCCTTCTGCACGAAGGCGTATCGCGGCGTGTCATTCAATGAAAAACGTGCGATTCTCATGCTGCTAAGTCTAGCCGCACGCCGTCGCGCCGTCCGGCGCGTTCCGGCGTGCGTTCCGGCGTATGCGGCAGTCAGCGGGTCGGCAGTGTCGCGGCGGTCGCGGCGACGATCGCATCGAGACGCGCGGTCGCGCTGTCCGGTGCGGCGGCGAGACGGTCGGCGGCGTTCGTCGTATCGTCGCCTTCGTCGGAATAGTCGTAGCCGTCGCCGCCGTCATCGTACGAATAGTCGTAGCCGTGCGACGACGCGTCGACGACGGCCGTGACGAACAGGACGACGAACACGACGGACACGAGCGTGGACAGCGCGCCGACGATGATGCCAGCGATGGCGAGTCCCCTGCCTTTCTCGCCGGTCCTGTTGATCTGGTTGAGACCGATGATGCTGAGGACCAGACCGACGATCGAGACCATGAACGACGCGACGAACCCGGCGATGGCCATCGCGTTCCAGCGCGGTTCCGGCTGGTAGTACGGCTGGTACGCGGCGCCCGGAGCATACAGATTGCCGGGCACGCCGCCCAGAACGCCACTGGAAGCGACGCCGTACGCGGGCTGTGCCGGCGGCACCGGCGGCACAGCCGCGCCGGCCGGCGCGTACGCACCGTACGGCGCGCTACCAGCGGCGGGTTCCGGCACGGCCTGCGCATACGGGTTCGCGGGCGTCGCCGGCTCATACGGGTCGGACGACGTCGCGCCGTACGGCTCCTGCGCCGGAACGCCGGCGGGGTTTGTATTGGGATCGACCGGATTGGGATTCGTATAGGGATTGGGATTCGTATTGTATGGTTCGCTCATTGCGTCCTCCTCGCCGATTGCGTCGGCTGCGTCAGTGTGCCGGTTCGCAGGATCATCGGTTCATCCTGCGTAATTCCGAATGACGGTTTTCTCTCCCCCACCCGCTCCGCGGGAGCCCCCTCATCAGAGGGGGCCGAAACGGCACCAGCGAAGGCTTTCCAGCGGCTTCCCGGTCTCCCCGGAGTTCCCTCGCCAGAGGGGCCGAGCACATGTCCCATGCCCCGGAAGGTCGTCCTCCGTCAGCCTGTTGTCGGGAAGAAGCCCCGCGGGCATGGCTCGACGTATCTCCCTCAGCTTAGCGCGCGCTGAACCGACGCGCGCGACGCGGCCCGCGGCATAATGGGGTACGGCAAGCAACCACATATGCGGCCGGCCGTTCCGGTCCGTCCGGACGGCCGGCGCATCACCAAGGCATTCCAAGGAGGAACCATGGCCATCGCGGACAAAAAGGTGCTCATCATCGTGAACAACTGGGGCATCGAGGAGACGGAACTCACCCGTCCGCTGCGCGATCTGAAGGCCGCGGGCGCGCAGGTGACGCTCGCCGCGACCACGCTCGACAAGTGCGAGACCGTGCAGCACGACCGTTACGAGGGCGAGACGCTCACCCCGGACACGACGCTCTCCGACGTGCAGGCGGCCGACTACGACCTGCTGGTCGTGCCCGGCGGCACCTGCAACGTGGACCGCATCCGCGTGAACGAGGACGCGATCACGCTCGCGCAGGAGTTCGCGCATGAAGGCAAGCCGATCGCCGCGATCTGCCACGGCGCCTGGCTGCTGGTGAACGCGGGCCTCGTGGCCGGCAAGACCGCCGCGCCGTGCCGCTACATCGCCGCCGATATCGAGAACGCGGGCGGCCACTACGTCGACGAGCAGCTGCACGTGGACGACAACAACGGCTGGAAGCTCATCACCTCCCGCAAGCCCGACGACCTCGACTACTTCGTCGGCGCGATCAAGGAAGCGCTGGAGGCCTAATCGACTCAGATGAAGGCGCGGGGGCCGAAGATGGCGGTGCCTACGCGCACGATCGTGGAGCCTTCCTCGATGGCGATCGCCATGTCCTGCGTCATGCCCATCGACAGTTCCTTGCAGCCTTCGGTGCCTTGCGCGCCGGAGGCGAGGATCTGGTCGCGGGTGCGGCGCAGGTGGGCGAATCCGGCGCGGATCGTCGCCTCGTCGTCCACATGCGCGCCGATCGTCATCAGTCCCTGAAGCTCCAGCCCGCCCATCGCGCCGATGCGCTTGGCGAGATCGATGGCGTGGCTGGGCGCGCAGCCGGACTTCGATTCCTCGCCGGATTCGTTGACTTCGAGCAGCACGCCGATGGTCATGTCGCGCATGACCGCGCGGCGGGCGATCTTCTCCGCCAGTTCGATCGAATCCACCGATTCGATGGTGTTGACGACGGGCAGCACCTTGCCGATCTTGTTGGACTGCAACTGCCCGATCAGGTGGAACGGCACGTCGCGGCCGAGTTCGAGGCCGCGTGCGGCGCACTGTCGCGCCAACCCCTCGGCCTTCGCCTGCACCTCCTGCGGGCGGTTCTCGCCAATCATGCGCACGCCCGCGTCGATCGCGGCCATGATCTCGCCCACGTCGCGCGTCTTCGTCGCGGCGAGCAGCCTGACCGATCCGGCGTCGCGTCCGGCCGCCTGCTCCGCCTCGGCGATGCCGTCAAGCACGCGCTTGACGCCGTCGGCGATCTCGCGCGTGCGCGTCTCGTCAATCGTCTCGTTCGCCAGATCCTTGTGGTCCATGTATGCCGTCATGCCTGCCACGCTCCCCTCGTCATCATCCGTTTCGTTTCGTTCACGCGACACACGCTCCACGCGACGTGCGCGTCACCCGTACGCATACTGTACGCGTGAAGCCGCCCGTACGCACGACGTGCGTCACGGGCGGCTTCACGGCGCGGAACGCGCGCGCACGGCCCGGCGGCGAGGCGTCAGTAGGCGGCGGCGATGGCCTGGTCGAGGTCGGCGATCAGGTCGGCGGCGTCCTCCAGGCCGATGGACAGGCGAATCAGGTTGTCGGTCACGCCGGCGGCGAGACGGTATTCGGCCGGGACCTCGCGGTGGGTGATGCGGGCCGGGTCGACGATGAGCGAGCGCGCGTCGCCGATATTCGGCACGTAGGAGAACACCTTGGTGCCGTCGAGGATGCGGCGCACGTTGCTTTCGTCGCCGTCCACGAGGAACGACAGGATCGTGCCGACGCCCTTCGGGAAGTACTTGGGCAGCAGGTCGAATTGCGGCGTGTTGCCGAGTCCGGAGTAGTTGACCTTGATGACGTGCGGGGTGCGCGTGAGGTGGCGCGCGACGGCCGTGGCTGTCTCGACCTCCTGGCGCACGCGCTGCGGCAGCGTCTCCACGCCGACGAGCGACAGGTACGCGTTGAACGGGCTCGGCACGGCGCCGAACGTGCGCAGGTACTTGATGCGGATGCGGCGGATGAACGCGTCCTTGCCGTAGCGCTCGGCGAAGCTGTGCTCGACGCCGTTGCGCTCGTCGCTGATCACCTGCTCGTTCTCGGTGAACTGCGGGAAGCGTCCGTTCGCCCAGTCGAAGCGTCCCGCGTCGACCACGACGCCGCCGATCGCATTGCCATGCCCGGTGATGCCCTTCGTCGTGGAGTGCACGACGATGTCGGCGCCGAAGTCGAACGGGCGCAGCAGGTAGGGCGTGGGCACGGTGTTGTCGACGATCAGCGGGATGCCGTGCTTGTGCGCGAGTTCGGCGAGCGGCTCCAGGTCGGTGATCTCGGTGGACGGGTTCGCCACGGATTCGGCGAAGATGGCGCGCGTGTCCGGACCGATCTTCGAGGCGACCTCGTCGAGGTCGTTGATGTTCTTCACGAAGTCGGTGTGCACGCCGAAGTGCGGGAAGAAGCTCTCCATCGCGTCGACCGAGGCGCCGTACAGGTTGGAGGGCGAGATGATGCGTCCGCCGTTCTCGGCCGCGCACAGCAGCGCGAACGAGACGGCCGCCATGCCGGAGGCGACGGCGACGGCGCTGGTGCCGCCTTCGAGCGCCGCGATGCGCTGCTCGAGCGCGTCGACGGTCGGGTTGGCCACACGCGAGTACGAGAATCCCGTGGTCTCGCCGGCCGCGAGCGCGTCGCCACGGACGGCGCTTTCCATGTCGAACGCCGCCGAGGCGTAGATCGGCGTGCTCACCGCGTCGTCGTGCTGGAGTCGGTCATAGCCGGCATGGATGGCCGCTGTGGCGAAGGCTTGCGTCATGTGCGTATTCTCCCCTTGAAGTCGTGAATGGTCACCAGTGTAGGAACGTAGTCGCAGCGACACGTACCTGCCGATACAGGCGTTGTTTATCGTTCGGTATCAGCATGGATGATACGGCCGGCGGGAGCGGCGTCGTCCCATTCGTCCAACGCGCGGAAGGCGAGCGCGGCGAGGAAGCGAGCCCCCGGCCAGATTCCGGCCGGATCGGGGCGGAACGCGGGCGTGTGCGCGGCTCCGGCGTCGCCGGCGCCGATGTGCACGAACAGGCCCGGCTTGCGCTGGAGATAGTAGGAGAAGTCCTCGCCGCCGAGCTGCGGGCGATCGTCGGCCACGACGAGGCCTTCGTCGCGTGCGACGCGGCGGCCGAACGCGGCCCATGCGCCGTCGTTGACGACGGATGGCGAGCCGAAGAACCAGTTGACGTCGGCGGTGGCGCCGTACGCCTCGGCGGTGCGTTCGATGATGGCGACGGCCTTGTCCTTGGCGAGGTGGCGGTCCTTCGGTTCGGTGGTGCGCACCGTGCCTTCGAGGAACGCGTCCTGCGGGATGACGTTCCACGTGCTGCCGGCTTCGACGTGCGTGACGGAGAGCACGCGCGGGTCGACCGGGTCGAGGCTGCGTGCGGTCACGGTCTGCAGGCCCTGCAGCACGGCGCCGAGCGCGGCGATCGGGTCGATGCCGCGGTCGGGTTCGGCGGCGTGCGAGCCGGTGCCGTGGATGGCCGCCTGGAATTTGTCGACGGCGCCGGAGATGCCGCCTTCGCGGATGGCGATGGCCCCGGTCTCGCCGGGGGCGTCGTGCGTGCCGAAGAACGCCTGCACGTCGTCGAGCACGCCGGTGTCGAGCACCTGGACGGCGCCGGTGGGGCGTTCCTTCGTGGCTTTGCCTTCCTCGGCGGGCTGGAGAATCACCTTGACCGTGCCGTGCAGCTCGTCCTTGCGCGACTGGAGCAGGATGGCGGCGCCGAGCGCGACGGTCATGTTGAAGTCGTGGCCGCAGCCGTGCATGTATCCGACGTTCTCGGACGTGTACGGCAGTCCGGTGTTCTCGGTGATGGGCAGGCCGTCGATGTCGCCGCGGATGGCGACGACCGGGCCGTCCAGCGCGCCGCGCACGATGGCGACGAGTCCGGTCTTCAGGCCGGAGTCGAGGATCTCGATGCCGTGCGCTTCGAGGATCGACCTCAGTTTCGCCGTGGTGGCGTGCTCCTCGTAGGAGGGTTCCGGGTGGCGGTGGAACCAGCGGTAGTGGTCGAGCAGTTCCGCCTCCAGCGCGGTCGCGGCCTGCGTGGCTTCGGTCGTGGCTTTTTCGGTCGCGGCTTCGGTCATTGTTTCGTTCCTCCCAGATAGGCTTCCTGCACTTGTTCGTTGCCGAGAAGGTCGGCGGCCTTGCCGTGCAGGCGGATGCGTCCGTTCTGCAGCACGTAGCCGTAGTCGGCGATGGACAGCGCGAGCTCGGCCTGCTGTTCGACCATGAGCACGGAGACGCCGAGCTCGTCGCGCAGCTTCGCGATCTGTTCGAGCACGTCCTCGACGAGTTTCGGCGACAGGCCCATCGTGGGCTCGTCCATGCAGATGATCTTCGGCCGGCTCATCAGCGCGCGGGCGAATGCGAGCATCTGCTGTTCGCCGCCGGACATCGTGCCGGCCTGCTGCGTGCGACGTTCCTTGAGGCGCGGGAAGCGTTCGTACATGGCTTCGAGGTCGGTGGCGATGCCGGACTTGTCGTTGCGGGTGTACGCGCCGGAGAGCAGGTTCTCCTCGACGGTCATCTGCGGGAAGACGCGGCGGGCCTCCGGCACGGCGGCGATGCCGGTCTCGACGCGTTTGCGCGTGGACAGTTTGGTGATGTCCTGCCCCTGGTACCACAGGGAGCCGGTCTTCGGGTGGTTGATGCCGAGGATCGTCTTCATCGTCGTGGATTTGCCGGACGCGTTGCCGCCGAGCAGCGAGACGATCGCACCCTGCGGCACACGGATGGACACGTTCTGCAGCGCGTGCACCTGCCCGTAGAACACGTTGACGTCGTCGAGCGCGAGCAGCGCCGACTCGTCGGCCTTGCGCGCCGCGGCCTTGTCCTGTTCGAGGTCGGCGTCGTGCTCCTCGACCTTGGCGAGGGAGCCGGACGCGTCGTCCGATTCGATGGCGTTCTGCATGGCGAGCACGTTGCTCTGGCCGGAGACGCGCGTGTGGTTGATCTCGCGGCGTTTGCCGAGATACGCCTCGACGACCTGCGGAGCCTTGCGCACGTCGTCCGGCGCGCCCTCGGCGATGATGCGGCCGCCGTCCATCGCGATGACGCGGTCGGAGAGGGCGGTGACGAGCTCGATCTTGTGTTCGACGAGCAGGATCGTGTGCCCCTGCGCCTTCAGGTATTGCAGCTGCTGGAGCACTTCGGCGGTCTCCGACTGGTTCATGCCGGCGGTCGGCTCGTCGAGGAGCAGGATCTTCGGTTCGCTGATGTGCGCGCGGGCGATCTCGGTGCGGCGGCGGTTCGCGTACGAGAGCGTGTACGCGTAGTCGTTGCGGCGGGAGCCGAGGCGTTCGCGGAAGCGGTCGATCTCGCGGCCGACGCGGATGTCGACCTCCTTGGCCTCCTTGCGCGCCTTCGGTCCGGGGATGAGCGCGACGCCGGTCTCGGCGAGCAGCGGCAGCCAGCGCACGATCGGGTAGCGCTGCAGGTTCTTGAACGGGCGCAGCGCGCGCAGGCGCTTGTGGTAGCCGAGGTTGATGTTCTCGTCGACGGTGAGCGCGCCGAACACGCGGCCGTTCTGGAACGTGCGGGCGAGCCCGCGTTCGGACATCTCGGCGGACGGGTAGCCGGCGACCGGCTCGTCGTCCAGGTCGATGATGCCGGAATCCGGGTCAAGGAAGCCGGAGATCAGGTTGATGGTCGTCGACTTGCCGGAGCCGTTCGGCCCGATGATCGAGATGACCTCGCCGCGATGCAGGTCGAACGAGACCTTGTTGACGGCGTGCAGGCCGTTGAAGGACTTGTCGAGGTCGCGCACGCGCAGCACGACGGGCGCCTCGAGCACGGCCTTGCGGTGCTTGGCGGAGTATTCGGCGAGCGCCTCGGGGTTCGTGAGCCGCTCGTTGTCGATGTCGATGCCGGTGACGGTGTCGACGGTGGAGTATTCGGAGTCGGTCATGGCTACCACTCAGGCTTTCCGGGCGAACAGGCCCTGCGGACGGAACAGGATGACGAGGACGAGCAGCACGCCGTACAGGAGGATGCGCGCGTCGGTGGCGAAGCGCAGCAGTTCGGGCGCGCCGATGAGGATGATCGAGCCGAGCACCGCGCCGACCGGCGAGTTCATGCCGCCGAGCACGATGATCGTGAGGATCAGGATCGACATGTTCGAGTTGAAGATCGTCGGATCGATGTACGTGTACTGGTGCGCGAGGAGCGATCCGGCGAGGCCGGCGAAGAACGTGGCGAGCGCGTAGGCGAGCGCCTTGTACGCGCCGGTGCGGATGCTCAGCGCCTCGGAGGCCTCGCGGTCGGAGCCGACGGCCTCGAACACGCGTCCCAGGTGCGTGGCGCGCAGGCGCGTGACGATGACGAGCGTGAGCAGCAGGACGATGACGTCGAGCAGGTACATCATCTGCTGCGTGTACAGGGTGAAGCCGAACACCTTGGGGAACGGGATGCCCTGGATGCCGAGCGAGCCCTTGGTGATCGGCTCGGCGAGGCGGATGATCGCGACCATGACCGCGCCCACGCCGATCGTGGCGATCGCGACGTAGTGGCCGGAGAGCTTCCACACGGGGAACGTGAGGATGCTGGCGGCGACGGCGGCGATCACGCCTGCGGCGAGCAGGGCGGCGAGGAACGGCCAGTGCGCTTCGGTGGTGAGCAGCGCGGAGGCATAGGCGCCGACGGCGAACGGTCCGGCCATGCCGAGGATCGTCTGTCCGGCGGAGCCGGAGATCATGGTGAGGCCGACGGCGGCGATCGCGTAGATGGCGACCTGCGTGCCGATGCCGGCGAGGTAGTCGGAGAAGAAGAACGGGGTGGCGAGCAGCACGACCGCGCCGATCAGGTTGCCCCACCAGGGCAGTTGGATGGGCCGGCCGCCGCCGAGGAACGTGCCGGTGAGCGGCTCGGATTTGACGTCGTTCTTCGGGCCGAGCAGGCCCTGCGGCTTGAGGATGAGGATGATGAGCAGCGCGCCGAAGGTGATGAGGTCGTGCGCGCCGTCGCCGAACAGGGAGATGCCGAACGCCTCGACCACGCCGAGCACGAGGCCGCCGACCACGGCGCCGGGGATCGAGCCGAGGCCGCCGATTGTGGCGGCGACGAACGCGGTCATGCCGATCGTGCCGCCGTTCATCGGGTTGATGTTCGCGTTGAACAGGCCGACGAAGATGCCGGAGACGCCGGCGAGCACGGAGCCGATCACGAAGGACAGGTTGCGGATCGCCTTGACGGGGATGCCCATCTGCAGAGCCGCCTCCGGGTCCTGCGAGGTGGAGCGGATCGCCTGGCCGGACTTGCCGTATTTGAGGAACGCCCACAGGCCGAGCATCGAGACGACGGCGAGGATGACCATCACCACGTCGGAGGTGCCGAAGCGCACGCCGGCGAACTGGAGGTTGTAGGTGGGCAGCAGCTTCGGGAACGGGCGGGTCTGCGGTCCGAAGATCATCTGCAGGCCGTTGTCGAGCACCTGGCCGACGCCGATCGTGGCGAGCAGCGCGGCGATCGGCTTGCGGCCTTCGAGCGGGGCGATGACGGCCACGTTCATGACGAGGCCGAGCAGTCCGGTGACGACGACCACGGCGACGAACGTGGGCACGATGCCCCAGCCGGCCGTGGTGCCGAGCCACCAGGCGACCATCATGCCGACCGCGACGATGGAGCCCTGCGCGAAGTTGGCCACGTTGGTCACGCCGAAGATCAGCGACATGCCGACGGCGACCAGCGCGTAGGCGCTGCCGTGAATCACGCCGGCGAAAAGCACATCAAACATTGTTGTGTCCTATCTCATCCTCGATCTACGATGGCCCTCCCGAGACCCGCCGGACCCCGGCCGCGCGCGGATGGCGCGGCCGGGGTGGCGGGATACGGGAAGGCCGCGGAGATCAGCCTTCGTACTGCTGGAACTTGCCGTCCTTCGCGATGAGCAGGATCGGCTCGATGTTGTCGGCGCGGCGGGTCTTCTGGTTGAACTTGAACGTGCCGCCATTGCCTTGGTAGAGCGGGAAGTCGGTCACGGTCTGCAGCGCCTTCTGGATGCCCTCGCGGGTCGGCTCGGTCTTGTTGGCCGCGTAGGCGAGGTCGATGATCGCCTGGTAGGCGGTCACTTCGAAGTTGCCCGGGTTGTTGCCGTACTTGGCCTTGAAGTCCTTGACGAACTGCTGGGCCTTGGCGTCCTTGGTGCCGGTGGCGGAGAACGAGCCGGTGATGATCGAGCCTTCGGCGTTCTTGCCGGCGAGGTCGAGGAACTCCTTGGTCTCCTGACCGCCGTAGTACGGGCCGGTGTAGCCGAGCTTGTCGCGCAGCGTGTTGATGACGAGCGCGCCGTCCGGGCCGTAGCCGATGTCGACGACCGCGTCCGGCTTGGCATCACGCGCCGGGATCAGGATCGGCGAGAGGTCGGTGGAGTCGGGCAGGTAGCTGGACTCGTACACGATCTGCGTGCCGTTCTTCTCGGCCTCCTGCTTGAAGTACTGGTAGGCCTGCTTGCCCCAGTCGTTCTCGATGTAGACGACGGAAATCTTCTTCGCTTTCTTGGCGACGATGTCCGCGTTGGCCTTCTGGTACTTGTCCTGGCCGATCTGCGGCGTCCACACGTGGTCGCCGGTGTCGGTGAAGGTCGGGGCCGAGTTGTTGAAGCCGTAGTGGACGAGGCCGGCCTGCTGGAAGGTCGGCGAGGCGGCGGCGGAGGCCGGGGACGCGTAGTCGCCAACCACGGCGATGATCGACTTGTCGGCCACGAGCTTCGGCGCGACGGCCGCGTCCTGCTTGGCGTCGGACTGGGTGTCGAAGTACTTGAGGCCGAGCTTCTTGCCCTTGACGCCACCGTCCTTGTTCACCTTGGCGACGGCCAGGTCGAAGCCCTGCTGGAACAGCTTGCCGTATTCGGCGTACTGGCCGGTCTTCGGGTAGATGACGCCGATGTTCACGGTGTCGGAGCCGGAGCCCGAACCGGAGCTGGCGGAATCGCCCTGCAGGCCGCAGGCGGACACGCCCAGCAGCGTGCCGGCGGCCACGAGGCCGGCGACGGCCTTGCGGATCAGTGATGTCTTCATGGTGTTGTCCTCTCTCCTGAAAACCATGCGTTCGGATTGGAAGTCTTGGCTCAGCGGGTCGCGCGGGCGTCGGCGAGCGCCTGCAACGCCTCGTCGGAGGCGGGCGTCGGCACCGTGCAGCTGGGGGCGAGCAGGAACGGCCTGCCCTCGCGCAGGGCGATGCTCTCCTTGAGCTCGCGGCGCAGCTGGTCGACGTCGCCGCCGGGGGCGAACAGCTCGTAGTTGGCGCCGGCGACCGGCACGGCGGTCAGGTCGGCGTCCGCCTTCGGGTTGCCGGGCAGGTACTGGTCCCAGTGCAGCGCGTCCACGCCATGCACGTCGAACCAGTTCGGGTGCGAGTGCGCGCGGCAGGTGTGCAGCAGCACGACGGCGTCCGGGTTGGCGCGCTTGACCGCGTCGATGACGATGCGGTCGTAGGGCTCGGAGAACTCCTGGTAGCGGGCCGCGTCGAAGTAATCCTCGCTCACCGTGCCGGTGACCGCGTAGAAGACGCCGTCGAGGCCGGCGCCGCCTTCGGAGACGGGCTTGACGAGGGCGCGCGCGTAGGAGGCGAGCGTGTGGGCGATGTTGGCGAGCGCGAGCTTGGCGACCTCCGGCTGGTCGAAGATCAGCTCCTTGACGGTGAGCGTGCCGGTCGCGTAGTCGTCGCCCGGGTACAGCGGCAGGTCGGCGATCTGCAGGAGCACGCTCAGCGGCGAGAAGATGGTCTCGAGCACGGCGCGGTCCTGGAGGCCCTTGCGGATGAGCGCCGCGGCGGCGATCGCCTCGGCGAAGTATTCGTTCTCGGCGGCGTCGAACTCCTTGATTTTCTTCACGTCGTCGGGCGTCTCGATGGCGGAGCTGACGCGCTTGGGCAGCACGAATCCGGCGTAGTCGTCCTTGTCGTAGCGGGAGCCCCAGGCCTCCGCGTAGTAGACGGCGCGCGGGTTGATCTTCACCCAGTCCCAGTCCCAGCGTTTGACGAAGTCGACGTAGGCGGAGGCGAACCCCTCGGCGCCGTATTCGTGGCCGACGAGATGCTGCCATGCGCCGACGAGGTACGGCACGTCGGTCGGCTTGTGGTTGATGATGTCATGGAAGACGCTGCGACGATCCGTCATGGTCCCCTCCCTGTCTCGAATGGTGTGGATGGTGTTCCCCGATGCCAACCATCGAAACCGATGCGCGGCGGCGCTGTCAAACGGAAACCCACCTTTGCATTACTCGCTTTTCTTATAGCGTCTTATCCGCGCCCGGCGGCTGCTGGGATTTGCAATTCCCTATCGATAACACCTATAGGCGTTTGGCGGTCGAACGGCTGCGGCGCGCGGGATCATCCGGTATGACGGGATGTGTATATCGAAAACCGCGAACGACCACGAGCCCACGGAAGGGGAATCATCATGGGAGCGAACCTGTATTTCATCGGCGGCGGCAACATGCCGACCGCCATCATCGAGGCGGTGAGGCGCAAGGAGGCGACCTACCCGGTGGACCATATCCGGGTGGAGGAGATCTCCGAGGCGCGCGCCGCGTTCCTGAAGGACACGTACGGCGTGGAGCCCGCCAAGCCGACGGACACGCCCGACGCGGACATCGTCGTGATCGCCGTGCGCCCGCAGGACGACGTAGCCGGCGTCGCCGCGTCGGTGGCGAAGCGCTTCGACCCGGCGAAGACCACCGTGGTCTCGATCGTCGCCGGGTACACGATCGAGAAGCTCGAACAGAGCCTCGGCGAGGGCTGGCGCGTCGTGCGCATCATCCCGAACACGCTCACCACCGTCGACTACGGCTACAGCGGCGCCGCGCTCAACGCGAACGCGCGCAAGGAGGACGTGGACGCGTTCCTCAACACGTTCGGCAAGGTGCTGTATGTGGAGGAGCGTCTGATCGACATCATCACCGGCTTCTACCCGCCGAACATCGTCTACCACTTCATCGACGCCTATGTGGACGCGGGCGTGCTCGCCGGCCTGCCGCGCGACGTGGCGAAGGCGATCGCGCTCGACACGATCATCGGCGGCACCGAGTTCCTCAAGCAGAAGGACGTGCTGCCGCAGGTGCTGCTCAACATCAACAATTCGCCGGGCGGCGTCGGCATCACCGAGGCGTACACGCTCAACAAGACGGGCTTTGCGGCCTCCGTGCAGACGGCCGTGCTCGCCGCCGTGGAGCGCACCACGTCGCTGGGCGCGAACGCGAAGTGACGCAAGAGGACGGACAACAAGGACAGGGACAGGAGACCTAGCAGACACATGGCACAGCAATTCACTTGGGACCACACGGTCGAATTCGTCAACGACCTGAAGGAGGCGGAGCAGCGCTTCGCGAAGGCGGGGCTCACCGCGCGCTACGGCGGCAAGCACGTCGGGCACGGCACCGAGAACTCGCTCGCCTACTTCACCGACAACTACCTCGAGTTCCTCACGCTCTACAGCCGCGACGAGGCGCTGGCGGAGACGCCGGACCGCGGCCTGATCTTCCACGAGGCGGGCGAGCTGCTGCCCGATTTCGTCGGCTTCTATCGCCCGGCGCTGCACGTGCACGGCATCAAGGCGGCGGCCGAGCGTCTGCGCGCCAAGGGCCTCGATCTGGGCGAGATCGTGCCGGGCAACCGCACCACCGCCGAAGGCGAGGAGATCCGCTGGCAGCTGCTGTGGATCAAGGGCGACGACCAGGGCCTGCGCTACCCGTTCGTCATCGATTGGGGCGCGAGCGAGGCCGAACAGCTGGAACGCTACGAGAAGAGCGGGCTGCTGCACCAACACGCGATCGGCGAGGTGAACACGCGTCGCGCGCTGTTCGAGGTGCCCGATCCGGAGGCCGTGGCCGCCCACTGGTCGGACGTGTTCGACCTGGAACGCACCGACGGCGACGGCTACATCGACCTCAACGTGGGAGAGGGCCGCGTGTGGCGGTTCGTGCGCGGCGGGCGCAACGCCATCACCGAACTCCAGTACGAGGCGCCGGCCGGCAAGTCCTTCGACGTGACAATCGGCAAGGCGCGCTACCGCAGCCTGTAGCCGGAACGTCGCCGTCTTCCGTCACGTGGCGGAAGACGGCGACGAAACGACGATACGAAACGAAACGACAAACGCCTCCCGTACCAGACGGTACGGGAGGCGTTCTCGTGCCGGGACCCGCGTGAACCGGACCCGCGCGGGCAGGGGCGCACGTGCGCACCCTGCCGCGCGACCGCTCACGCCTCGCGCAGCACGCGCAAGTGGGCGTCGTCCGGCTTCGGCGGGACGGTGCAGCTCGGGGCGAGCAGGAACGGCTTGCCCTCGCGCGCCTTCACCGTGTCCGTGACCTGGCGCTTCAGCTCGTCGATGTCGGTGCCTTCGCCGATGAGCACGGCGTCCGGGCCGCTGACCGGTACGGCGTTGAAGTCGTCGCTGATCGGCGGATTGCCGGGCACGTACGGATCCCACTGGAGGAAGTCGATCGGATAGTCGGCGAACCAGTCGGGGTTCGCATGGTCGCGGCAGGTGTGCAGCAGCTTCACGCCGTCGCCGACCGCGGCCAGGATGCGCTCGTCGTAGGGACGGGCAAGCTCCTCGAACTGCTCGTGCGTGAAATAGCCGCGGCTGGCCATGCCGGTCTCCGCGTAGAAGATGCCGTCGAGGCCGGCACCGCCCTGTTCGACCGGCGCAAGCACGGTCTTCACGTAGGCGATGAGCGTCTCGGTGATCGCGTCGAGCGCCTTGGCTGTGGCCTCCTTGTCGGTGAACAGGAGCGTGTCCTTGTCGAGCTTCGGAGCGGCGCCGTAGAGCGGCTTGCCGTTGATGCGCGGCAGGCCGGCGACGAACAGGAGCACGGTGAGCGGCGAGAATACGGTCTCGAGGATCGCGCGGTCGCCGAGCTCCCTGCGGATGATCCGCGCGGAGGCAATCTGGTCGGCGAACGGCTTGCTCGCGGTCGGGTCGACGGGCGCGATCTTCGCCAGGTCCTCCGGAGCGTTCACCGGGTAGTCGAGCAGGCGCGGGGAGCGGCCGGTGCCGTAGTCGTCCGGGGCGAAGTGCGCGCCGAACGCTTCCGCGTAGTAGGCGGAGCGCGGGTTGATCTTCACGTAGTCCCAGTCCCATTTGCGCACGAAGTCGATGTGCGCCTGCGCCTGCCGCTCCACGTCGTATTCGTCGCCGACGAAATGCTGCCATGCGCTGGTCAGGTACGGCGTGCTGCCCTCCCCCTTGGCGAGGTCGTGGAATTCCTGTCTGCGGTCGCGGGTCATGATGGTGCCTTTCGTTTGCCGCGTGGGTGGCGTCGTCGTCATGCGGCGGTGGCGGCGACGGTGTTGTTCGATGGGTAAGAATGGATGGCGGACGCGCGTGTCACGTCACAGGCGCACGCCGGTGAGCGAGGCGTCGCGGCGGCGCAGGTAGAGGTTCATGAGGACGAACAGCACGCCGCACAACGCCCAGTAGACGAGCGCGGCCGCCGTGTACGAGGTCATGTAGTCGCCGTTGAGGCCGGCGATGAGCTTCGCCTGCGCGAAGATGTCGATCACGGCGATCGTGAAGCCCATCGACAGCGCCTTGATGATGTTCATGAACATGTTGAACAGGTTCGGCAACGCGTAGACGACGGCCTGCGGGACGATCACGTGGATCGCCTTCTGCCAGCGCGTGTAGCCGAGCGAGTCGGCGAGCTCCAGCTGGTTCGGGTCGATGGAGGCGAGCGAGGCCTGCACGGTCTCCTGCAGGTAGGCGATGTAGACGAGCACGAACGTGAAGATGAGCACGACGGTCGCGTTCACCGAGTTCTTGCTCACGTGGATGCCCACCGTGCCGAGCATCGCCGACGACCATTGCGGCAGCGCGTAGTACCAGAACAGCAGCTGCACGAGGATCGGCGTGCCGCGGAAGAACGACGTGTACAGGCGCAGCAGCTGCGAGAGCACGGGCACGCGGGCGCGGAAGGTGAGCGCGACCGGGATCGCGAACAGCAGTCCGAGCGCGAGGATGACGAGCGCGTGCAGCAGCACGGACGGCACGATGACGGCGATCTTGATGAGGTAGTCCAGTAATGCCGGCATGGGTGATTTCCTTCGTTCTTCCTTCGTTTGCGGGCTTCCGGTCGCGTCCGTCAGGCCGCGTCCGCGGCGAGACGGGCGCGCGAGGCCTCGTCGACCACGCGGTAGTAACGGTTGGAACGTTTCGCGAGATGGACGACGGCTTCGATGACGAGCGCCGCCACCCAGTAGATGAGCGCGACGGCGAGATACACCTCGGACTGTTTGACGCCGTAGTTGTTCGCCACCTTGATCGAGGCGAGGCCCATCATGTCGACCACGCCGATTGTGAACAGCAGCGACGTGTCCTTGAGCAGGTCGACGGCCGCGTTGCCCAGGTCGGGGATCGCGATGCCGACGATCTGCGGCAGCAGCGTGTGCCGCCATAGCTGGCCCTTGGTGTAGCCGAGCGAGTCGGCGAGTTCGAACTGGTCGGGTGTGACGCTCAGGTACGCGCCGCGCAGGATCTCGCTCAGCCAGCCCGCGTTGAAGAAGACGAGCGTGACGCATGCGAACGTCGTCTTGCTCAGCGACGTGATGTCGATGCCGAAGTTGCCGAGCAGCTGCGGCAGGCCGAAGTAGATGAGGAACAGCAGCAGCACGATCGGCTCGCACCGCACGAACGACACGTACACGTCGAGGATCGCGGACAGGACCGGGATCCGGTCGACGCGGGCCCGCAATATCAGGAACGCGAGCGCGAACGCGACGGCGTAGCAGCCGGCGACGATGGCCAGCGTGTACGGCAGTTTCACGAGAAACGCCGGCAGCAGCGTGAGTACGTATGCGAAATCCACGGGATGCGGGTCCTTTGTCGATGATCGTCGATGATGGTGCGGTGCGTGCGGCGTCGGCGACGTCATGGCGATGCCGGCGGCGTCGGCGACGTCACTGCTGGGTGTCGTACTTGAAGACGTCCTCGCCGTAGTCCTTGATGGACAGCTGCTTCAGCGTGCCGGCCTTCTTGAGCTTGGTGATGGACTTGTTGAGCGCCTTGAAGAACTCGGGCTGCTTCTTGGAGACCAGGAAGTACTGCTGGTCGACCTCCACCGGCTCAGTGGCGCGGAAGTCGACGCCGAGGCTCTTCTTGATGGCGTTCACGTCGAAGCTCTGCTCCGGTTCGATCACCGCGTCGTACTTCTTGTCGACGAGGCCCTGGAAGTTCTGGGCCATCGTCACGTTGTCCTGGTGGGTGACGGTGATGGCCTTGTCCGGATTGGCCGCGTTGTACTTGGTGACGAGCTTGTTGACGCCGCCGTCCGGGGAGATCGGGGCGACCTTCTTACCGTGCAGGTCGTCGAGGGACTTGATGTCCTTCTCCCCCGGCAGCGTGTAGATCTTCATCAGCGAGATGCCGGTCGTCTCGTCCGGGATCAGGTACTTCTTGACGCGTTCGTCGGTCTTGAAGTAGCCGCCGGTGATGAGCGCGTACTTGCCGGAGTCGATGCCGACGGTCTCGGCGTCGTCGGCGACGGCCTCGTAGGTGAACTTGTAATCCTTGAGGTCCTCGTCGATGGCCTTGAGCACGTCCACCTCGTAGCCGGCGAGCTGGCCGTTGTCGTCGGTGTAGCTCAGCGGCTTCGAGTTCGCGGCGACGGCGATGCTGATGGTCTTCGCGTTCGCGTCGCCCGAACCGGACGCGGTGCCGGACCCGCATGCGGCGAGCGAGGCGAGGGCCGCGGCGGCGCAGGCCAGCGCGATGGTTTTGCGGATGATGGTGGTCTTAGGCATGGTGGTTCCCCTTCTTCTTGACGTCTGTTCGGTATGCGTTGGTATGCGATATGCGATATCGCGGATTGCGCGGCGCCTCAGCGGCCGGCGATGAACTCGTCGACACCGCTCAGCGGGCGCAGCGTGCCGTTGAGCTCGTACACGTCCGCGTCGAGGCGCCGGGCGAAGTCGATGTCGTGCGTGACCACGACGTTCGCGATGCCCTTGCCCTCCAGATCGCGAATCGTCTGGCAGACCTCGCCGACCAGCGCATGGTCGAGCGCCGAGGTCGGCTCGTCGAACAGCACGGCCTTCGGCTTGGCGGCGAGGGCGCGCGCGATGGAGACGCGCTGCTTCTCGCCTCCGGACAGTTCGCGTGGCATGGCGCCGAACTTCGACCCCAGACGCAGCTGCTCGAGATTGGTCTTCGCCAGCCGTTCCGCCTCCTCGCGCTTGAGCCCGTGCACGAGCCGCAACGGCTCGACGATGTTCTCCAGTACCGTGCGGTGGTTGAACAGCGGGTAGGTCTGGAAGACGGTGGCGATGGTGCGGCGCAGCCACGCCACGTCGGCCGGTTTCGCCTCGCCGGCGGCGACCGTGCGGTCGTCCAGCGTGACGCTGCCCTGGGCCGGGGGCTTGAGGAACGTGATGTTCTTCAGCAGCGTCGACTTGCCCACGCCGGACGGGCCGAGGATCACGGCGGTACGCCCCGCCTCGACCGTCAGATCGACGCCGTCCAGGATGGTGCGCCCCTTGACGCGGTAGCCGATCCCCTTAAGCCGCAAAGTCATGTTCCGATTCCCCCGAATCATGCGATGATGCCGCGGACCATGGCGGACGACGTTCCCGTCATCCGCCATCCCCCACGATGTTCCCCAACCTGCCCGCGACGAATCGCGGACGACAGCGAATATACGGCACGACGAACGCGGAAATGCGCCGTCACGTATAACCGTTGCCTATACGCGACTATCAGACCCGCGCGCCGCAACGGCGCAGGGCGTGCGCGGCAGAGTCATAGATTCGATGGATGACCGTCCATAGCGAAACCGCGTAACGGTGCCGGAACGGCTCGACCGCAGGCCGGATACGCTGGTTTTCAAACGTGACGCGCGGGGCGCGCACATTCGGCAACGGGGGAACGATGGCGACGCAACGCAATAGGGAATCACACGATCCGACGAAATCATCCGGACTGACGACGCTGCTGCGGCTGCTGGGACTGGACCGACGCCCCGATACGCCGAAGACGGGCGCGCCGCAGGCCACGCCCGTCTTCGTCCCCGTCGGCCAATGCGCCGCCGCCCAACCGCTCATCATCCACTTCCCTGCGCCCCACGCCGGCCGCGGGTGACGGGTCCATCACTTCACCTTGATGGACAGCTCCTGGCGGGGGCGGACGTCGACGTTGGTGATCTGCACGTCCGGGGTGGCGTCGGCGATCCATGCGATCGCGTTCGCGACGCTCGCCGGATCGATGACGTCCTCGTGGCGGAACGCGCCCCAACTGTCGTCCTCGCGCAGCATCCTCGTATCCATCGGACCGGGCGCGACCGTGCTCACGCGCACGCCGTTCGCCGACTCCTCCAGACGCAGCGTGTCCGCATAGCCGCGAAGCGCGTGCTTGCTCGCGGCGTAGACGGCGTGGTTCGGCACACCGCGCGTCCCGGCACCGGAGTTCACGAACACGACGGTGCCGCGCGCCGCGCGAATCGGCGCGATCAATCCCGAGGTGAGTGCCGCCGGCGCGATCACGTTGACGGCGAACGTCGATTCCCACAGGTCGAGGCCGGCGTCCACCGCCTTGCCGGTGGGACCGGCCGCGGCGACGTGCGCCAGCAGGTCGAGCCGGTCGAGCCGTGCGGCGGTCCGCTCCGCCCACCGCCGCACCTGCTCGCCGTCCGACAAGTCGAGTCGTTCGGCTTCGACGCCGTCGATCGCGTCGAGTTCGGACAACGCGGCCTGCGCGCGGACCGGCGCGATCACGCGCCATCCGCGCGCGGCCAACAACCGCGCCAGCGCGCCACCCACGCCGCCGCTCGCCCCGGTGACGACCGCCGTGCGCGGATTCGTTGCGTTTGGCGTATTCGGCGTATTTGGTGTATTCGATGTATCGGCCATGGTCATTCCCCTTCATGCGTATCGCCGCGATCGCATGCCACGACGATTCGAGTCCTTCGCGACCGCCACCTGCGGCGGCACTGCACGCATGCTATCAGGCATCCGGCTCACGACCCGTCGCGCCGGTATCGCGATTGGCGGAACGCGTCTATAGGAACCGGTTATGGGCGATGGGGCGGGGAGGTGGGGAAGATGCCGGAATCTGCGGCCACACCGTTGATTTCGTGTAGAAATCGGCAACTCCATACTGTTGATTTCGTGTAAAATCATGAAGTGCCATACCGTTGATTTCGTGTACAGAGTGGTGGAACATGCTGAAACGCAAGATGTTGGACAAGCTGGTCGAGTGGAAGAACAAGGCCCAGGGACATGAGGCCCTGCTTATCGAAGGCGCACGACGAGTGGGCAAAAGCACCATCGTCGAGGAATTCGGGCGCACACAGTACCGCTCGTCCATCCTCATCGACTTCGCCCGACTGCCCCGCGACGTCCGTGATCTGTTCGAGCACCAGATCGATGATTTCGACACGTTCTTCATGATGCTGTCCGCCTACTACCGCACGCGCTTGTACCGTCGGGAATCGCTCATCATCTTCGACGAGGTGCAACGCTACCCGGCCGCACGCGAGCTCATCAAATATCTGGTTGCGGACGGCAGATACGACTACGTGGAAACCGGCTCGCTGATCTCCATCAAGAAGAACGTGGCCGACATCGTCATCCCCTCCGAAGAGCGGAAGATGGATATGGGCCCCATGGATTTCGAGGAATTCTGCTGGGCGATGGACGAAGAACTCCTCGCCGACGGAATCCGCGACGCCTTCGACCATCTACGTCCTCTGCCGGCCGCGTTGCACCGGCGGGCGGCGCGACTGTGGCGCGAATACATGCTGGTCGGAGGCATGCCGCAAGCGGTCTCCTCCTATGTGGAGCATCGTGACTTCGGCGAAGTGGACGACGTCAAACGCGGCATTCTGCAACTGTACAGCGACGATATCGGCAAATTCGCCAACGGCGACGCCGGACGGGTACGCGGCATCTTCGCGCAAATCCCCGGTCAGCTTTCCAAACATGAGAAACGCTTCACCCTTGCTTCCATCGACAAGGATGCACGCTCACGGGACTATGATGCGGCGTTCTTCTGGCTGGAGGACGCACGTCTGGTGAACATCTGCCGCAACGCGACCGATCCGACAATCGGACTCGCCCTATACGAAGACAACGCCTCGTTCAAATGCTATATGGCGGATACCGGCTTGCTGGTCTCCCATGCGTTCGCCGACCGCGACACCACACCGGATGACGTCTACCGCGATATCTTGTTCGACCGGATCTCCCTCAACGAGGGCATGCTGGTGGAGAACGCCGTCGCACAACAATTCCGGGCGAACGGCCGCAAGCTGTTCTTCTTCTCGCGCAACAACCGCGAGGACGCGCGCAAGACCATGGAGATCGACTTCCTCATCGTGCGCGAATACGACAACGCGGCCATGAAGCCACGCATCAGCCCGATCGAGGTGAAATCCACCAAACGGTACAGCACGTCGTCACTCGACAAGTTCCGCGCATTGTACGGCAACCGGCTCGGCAAGGAGTACGTACTGCATCCCCGGCAGATGGAAGTCGAAGGGGAACGCGTGAGACTGCCCTTGTACATGGCGCACTGTCTGTAGCGGCCATCAGGCGGGGTCGAGAGGTTCATCATCGGTGATTCCGCAGTACGTATACTAGTATATTGCAATATACTATATTGCAATATACCTAATTGAGAAAGGATGCGGGCCATGTTCGTAGGGCGAAGCGAGGAACAGCGTCAACTCGAGCAGGCATACGATTCAGGACGGTTCGCATGCATCGTCGTATACGGCCGTCGCCGAATCGGCAAAACCACGCTCATCAACCGATTCCTCGAAGACAAGCCCAGCATCTTCTACTCGGCGATCGAGTCCACCATGCAGGGAAACCTCATCGCGCTCAGCAATGCCATCGGCGCCTACCGCAACGGCGGCGGACTGGAGACGAACGCTCCAATCTACCGTGACTTCCAAAGCGCGGTGGACGCCGTTTTCGACATGGCGAAGAGCCAACGCCTGGTATGGGTGATCGACGAGTACCCATTCCTCGCACAGGCCGATCGGTCGGTGTCGTCGATACTGCAGCATGCCATCGATCGCCATAAGGACGACAGCCACCTGATGCTCATCCTTTGCGGGTCGAGCATGTCCTTCATGGAACGACAGGTACTCGACTACAAAAGCCCCCTGTACGGCCGAAGGACCGGATCCATCAGACTCAACCCGTTCACCTTCGAGGAAACGCGCGAATACACGCATGAGCTGACGAAGGAGCACTCGGCCATCGCCTACGGGCTGACCGGCGGCGTGGCCCAATACCTCGAATGGCTCGACCCCACCGACGACATCCGCGCCACGATCAGGGACAGGATGCTCTCCCCCTCATGCAACCTGTTCGACGAACCCTACATGCTCCTGCAGCAGGAGGTGCGCAAACCGGCCGAATACAATGCGATGATCGACAGCATCGTGACCGGTTCATCACGGATGAGCGAAATCGCTTCGGCCAGCCACATGCCGACAGGACAGGCGCAGGCATATCTGACCAACATGATCGACCTCGGCATCCTCGACAAGGAGACGCCATTCGGCGCGAAGAGCCACCGGAAGACCATCTACCGGATCAAGGACTCGTTCTTCCGCTTCTGGTACCGGTACGTTCCGCGCAGCATGTCCGCCTTGCAGGCCCGCAGACTCGACCTCGTGGCCGACATGGTCATGGACGATCTGCCACGATTCATGGGACAGGTATTCGAGGACATGAGCCTGCAATGGCTGTGGGGACGCGGATACGACCAGCTGCCGTTCCCGGTACTGCAGGCCGGACGCTGGTGGGGCTCGGACCCAAAGACCCGGCAGCAGGAGGAAATCGACATCATCGCCACCGGAAACGATCCTTCACAGGCGATCTTCTGCGAATGCAAATGGCGCAACAATCCCATGGGCGAGGCCGAATACCACACACTCCGGCGTCGCGGCCTGCTGCTGCCGTACCCCGACAAGCACTACATCCTGTTCTCGAAAAGCGGCTTCACCGACGACCTCAGACGTCTGGCCGACAAGGACGAGGCACTGCAACTGGTCCCGTTCGAGGACATGGCCGAATGATCGGTGCAGGTGCGGGTCGGCAGCAATGCCGGCACCGGCAGCCGCATCGCCCTCACGGTCGGTTCGCAGCGGTCTACGGCGGTCCGCTCCCGATTGCATACGGTTCGCTCCCGATTGCATACGGTTCGCTCCGGGGTTTGCCACGCGAAAACGTGGCTGACCCCGGAGCGAAGCGTGACTGGCGAGGAGCGAGGCGTGACGAATATGGAGGGAACCCGTGCCGATATGACGAAGAAGCCCCGCAGCGGACACGGCAAAATCTGCGGTCCGGCAAACATAATGGGCACCACGTTCACGTGATGCCCATCGGCTACTCTTGCGGCCGGCCGTCTCTACGGATTGTGGAGAAAACCTGACTTATTTCGCCATCAATCGCTATGGCACTTTGACGTCGAAATCTCACGCGTTCCAGGCGGCTCGGATGTCGTCCACCGTTTCGGTGAATGCAGGCGCACCCCATGGTGCAGCATAGGTGCCATCCGCCTGAGGCAGCAGTCCGATGGCACGCTTGTCTGCATCGGACACCAGACCTTCGATCGCGTAGATGCGTTTCGCGTACTCCCATAGATGCGGATAATCGACGACCGCAGCGTCCGGTACGGGGAACGCGTTGCGATAACCGATGTCGAATGTGAGCAGCACGCCGAACAAGTGCGCGTCGACGTCGGTGAACCGGTCTCCGAGAACGAACTCGTTGCGCGACAGAATATCGTCGAACCATCCGAGACGCGCGTAGAACACGCGCCGCAACACGGCATGCCCCTGTGCGCCGTGCAGGAAGTCGCGTCGATCCAACTGCTCGTCGCCGGCATCCGCGGACAAATGCACGACGGCGAACAAGGTGTCGACGAGGTCCCGATCAATCACGTCATCGAGGGCGTCGATACGCGCGGCAAGTTCCCGCGGATACAGTTCGGATGCGGCGGCACGCGACTGTTCGACCCATCGGCTGAGACGACGCCAGTCGTCGCTGACCGTCACGGCGGACGAGTCACGATCACGGGCATCGAGCAACAGGACTTCGGGAACCGAAACTCCCACCGATACCGACTTGGATTCCGCGGAACGCGTGGGAATGGAATCTCCGCTCCCCCACCGCGCGGCGATCAAAGACGACCATGCACGCGGGTCGAGCGGGCTCGCCGACAGAATCGGCGAAGAGAGCTCGGCAGAGGTGCGATACGCACCGTCCTCCACGACAATCGGTGCCGCCGGACAACGCGATGCGAAGAATCCCAGTTCGTCCACTTCGCCGGCGGGCAGTCTGCGTGCGATGTCGGACGGCGTGAACACCACGGATGCCTTTGTCGATTGCGTCGCTTGCGACATTACTGTTCGTTTCCTTTCCGTTGCGTTGCAGATGCCGCTTCCGGCCGAGCACCCGTCTTCACGCTGGTATCGGCGAATGCGTAGTCGGTTCGTGTGAAGGTCAGCAGGCGTTGCCCCCGATCCACGATGATGGTCTCCCAGTCGGGACGCCGGTGGAACCCGCACGAATAGTACAACCGGTGGGCGTGCGTCATCTGCGGGCTGGAGTGCAGTTCGAAGGTCCGGTAGCCGTAGGTACGACCGACCGCCAGCGCATGCTCGACCAGTTTTCGGCCGAAACCATGACCACGCCCCCATGGTGCGACGCCGAGGATGTTGAACGTGTACCGCTCCTCGTGATGGTGTTCCGGCTTCGGAGTGAGCACCGCGGCCTGCACTACGCCATCCGCGCCGACGACCACCCACACGTCGGAGGTTTCGGCGCGTTCGGCGATACGACGCAGCCCCGCTTCATATTCCGGGGTGACCCAGCATCCATCCGTGAATGCCGCCGTCAACGCGTCGCCCACGGCCCCATACTCGTCCTCACGGGCGATGCGCAGGGTGAAGCCGTCGCCGAGATCCTCGACGAGCAGCGCGTCGGGCAGCGTCGCAACGGTCGTCATATCGGGATTCTCCCTTTCGTCGTTCCAGGATGTCACCATCCGCCCTGTCCGACTCCGGCCGACCGGCTCCGGGACAAGGGCGGAGATGTGTATGGAATGGTCCTTCTCAGGCCTCGTAGTAGTTGTTGAACGCGCCGAACTTCCACAGCTCGTAGGAGCCGCCGACGCCAGGGCCGGAGTAGAACGGGGAACCGGTGAGGTTCTCGCGACCGGCGGGCTCGAGCCAGCGTTCGTAGATGGCCTTGCGCTCGTCCTTGACGGACTGGGGCGTGGTGCCCTCGTCGCGGGTGAACGGGTCGCGCGTGTAGTTGCCGTCCTCGTCCGGGACGTATCCGAGTTCGAACAGCTCCGGGTCGTCGATGAATCCCGGCGTCTGGAACAGGTCGCGGGCGTAGGCCCACAGGTTCGGGTAGTCCCACACGTGCACGATGTCCTCGGTGCCGAGCGTGCGGACGAAGCCCGGACGGTAGCCGAACTCGAACGATTCGAGCGTCTGGAACAGGCGCACGTCGGAGTCGGTGAAGTTGGGTCCGAACAGGTAGCGACGGGAGGCGAGACGGAAGTCGTAGTCGGCGAGACGGGCCTTGAAGATCGTGTAGGCGGCCTTCGCGGCACCGAGCGAAGTGGCGAAGTTCACCTTGTAGGTGCCGTTGTTGATGTCGTCGAACAGCTGCTGGTTGAGCAGGTCGATCTCCTGACGCAGCTCCTGCGGGTACAGGTCCGGCGCGCCCTGCTTGTGGAACGGCGCCCATGCGGTCTCGAGATCGTTGCTCAGGATGTGGTAGTTGTTGGTCACGACCTTGCCGTTGGTCAGGTCGATGACGGTCGGCGAAGTGCCGCGTCCGGTGAATCGGTCCCCCACGGTGCGGCGGTAGAAGTCGTTGAGACGATCATAGCCGAACTTCTCAGCGACGCCGCCCGGGGTCTTGGTGAGCTTCCAGCCGTCCTGGTCACGGCCGTAGATGATCTCCGGAGTGAACGCATCCCACAGGCCGAGCAGTCGGATGACGATGCGCTGGCGACGGTTCCAGCCGCAACCGAGCGCGCCGAGGATGTGGTATCGCCCGGCCTCCACCGGCGCCTGGCCGGGCTGGTCGCCGAAACGCACGGTGAAGGCGTTGCGCTGGCGGCGGAAGGCGCCGTCCGGAGTCTGTTCGACGGTGGTCTCCTCGAACGGGCGGTCGAGCTTGTCATGGCCGGGACGCGGCGTGGCGGCCGGCTGCGCGGAACGGACGCCGCAAGCGTCGGCGGCGACGTCGGACGCCTTCAGCGAGATGGGCGAGACAGTGAGTGCCATGATGGTTTCCCCTTTGTTGGTGCTGACGGACATGCAAGGTCCGTTTCGATTAGGTGAATGGTCGGCGGTATGGTGTCCCCCGATTCGCCGCCGTTCGACCGGCCTTCTTGTGGATGGCGTTCGGCCGATGTTGTGGATTATTATGCGTATGGTTCGGGGGCAACACGTCGGCGTGCATATCGCCTTTCGTTGTTGCCCCCGATAATGTCGGCTTATACGTCCCTCACCACTGCTGCAACGAGGCGCGACGGACGCGCTCGAGCCGTTCGGCGAGTACGTTTCCGGTGGGTTTGTGTTCGGATGCCGAGGAATCGCGCCCCGCGTATTCGGGTACGTAGTCGGGGTGGAAGTCGTCGCCCCTGATGACGATCCGAAGCTTGCGTTCCAGCGCGGACAGGTCGTCGAGCGGATTGCCGTCCACGACCAGCAGGTCCGCCTCGTACCCGGCCTCGAGCACACCGGTCACGCCGGCCAGTCCGATGGCGGCGGCGGCGCGGGATGTGGCCGCGACCAGGATCTCGGCACGCGGAATGCCCGCCTCCTCAAGCTGATGGAGCCCATACAGATACGCCTCGGGCGGGATGACCGCGCCGATGTCATGTCCGGTGACGATCCGCACGCCATGGCTGTAGAGATCGTGCGCCCTGGGAGCAATGGTCTCGCCTTCCACCGGCGGATAGGACGGCGGTGCCGCCACATCGACGTAGATGCCCTTGCGGGCGATTTCATCGGCCAAATCGGGCTCGAAGCGCGTGGTCCCGTCATCGGAGATGAAGGTGCCATGGGCGATGTAGTCGACTCCGGCCTCGACGGCGCGGCGGATGCCCTGCGTGCCGTGGGCGTGCACGGCCACGCGATGGCCGAGACGATGCGCGTCCTCGACGAGGACCCGAAGCTCCTCGACGGTGAACTGCGCCTTCCACTGGGCGGTGCCGGGGGTGAAGAATCCGCCGGTGGCCGCCGCCTTGATGACGTCGACGCCGGCCTTGTGATGTTCACGCACCGCATGGCGGATATCGTCGAGCGAGTCCACTTCACCGCCTTCGCGCCAACCGTGGCCTCCGGTCGTGGTGATCATCGGGCCGGCCGCGACGATGCGCGGACCCTGCGCATACCCCTTGTCGATGGCCTCGCGCAGCGCCACATCGGTGTAGAAGTTCGCTCCGAGCGACTGCGCGGAGGTGACGCCGACCGACGCGATTCTGCGCGCCCAGTGCAGGGAGTGCAGCGCGTTCCACGCCTGTTCGTGGAGTTCCGGGTAGGAGACGGCGGGTTCGTCGCCGGGACGCGGTCCGAAGTGGGCATGGGTCTCCACCAGCCCAGGCAGGATGGTCGCACCGGGATGGTTTTCAAGAGGCCAATCGGCGTACTCCGCGGGCAGTTGGGCGGTGGGGCCGACCCACACGATATGCCTGCCGTCGATGGCGAGCGCATGGTCGTCGAGCTGTTCCCCGGGACGCCCGGTAAGCAGATGCGCGGCGGCGATCACTCGGCGGGCGGGATTGCTCCTGGCGCCGGCGACGCCGATGGGGTCATGGACGTCGGATTGCGTGGTGGTCATGTCGCTTGCTCCGTTCCTGGCTCACTGCTGCTTCCACAGGGTGGCCGAGTTGAAGATGTGGCCGCCGCTCTTGCTGATCACCAAACCGTGGACCTTGTTGGAGGCGGCCCAGTTGTCGCGCGGGAAGTACAGCGGAAGGATGTACGCCTGATCGTTGATAACGTACTTCTGCAGCTTGGAGTAGGCGGTCTTGCGGGCTTCGGTCGTGGCGCCGTTCTGGCCTTCCTTGACGTATTCGAGCACCTTCGGGTCGTTCTTGAGGAACACGCGGTTCGGCTCGGCCTTCCACAGGTACGCGGAGTCGATGGAGGTGGAGATGTCGAGTCCGCTCATGGAATTGTCGAAGGCGTCGTTGGTGTTCTTGTTCCAGGTCTCGGTGACGGTGCCGGTATCGCGCGCCTTGAAGGTGAACTCGATGCCGACGTTCTTCTTGAGCTCGGAGGCGATGGCTTGGTTGAGCACGTCACGGGAGTCACGCACGTACGGGGCGTCGGAGTACAGGGAGATGGACAGTCGTTCGCCCTTGGCGTTGACGCGGTAGCCTTCGGAATCACGCTTCGTCCATCCGGACTGGTCGAGCAGCTTGTTGGCCTTGGCCTTGTCGAACTTCAGGCTCGTGAAGGACTTGTCGTAGAAGATGCTGGCCGGGGAGAAGGACTGGTCGGCCCACGTGCCGGTGCCGTAGTAGACGCTCTTGACGATGGCCTGGTAGTCGGCGCCGAGCTGGAAGGCGCGGCGGACGTTGGCATCGTCGAACGGTGCCTTGGTGGTGTTGAAGTACAGGGTGTACGCGGTGCCGGAGTTGATGACCTGGCCGTAGGTGAGGGAGGAGTTGGACTTGATCTGGGCGATGTCCTGCGAGGGCACGCCGTTGATGATGTCGACCTGGCCGGAGGTGAGGGCGCCGGTTCGGGTGGCGGCCTCGGGCAGGAAGCGGAACACCAGCTTGGAGGCGTACGGGACAGACTCCTTGCCCTTGAGGGTCTTGGTGACGGCTTCGGGCGCCCAGGAGTAGTCGGAACGGGCCTTGAGGGTCAACTGGCTGCCCTGCTGGTAGTCCTCGATCGTATACGGTCCGGTCAGCGCCACGGACTTGCCGCCGGTCTCAAGCTCCTTGGATTCCTTGAGGGACTTGGGGGAGATCGGTGCCGTGCCGGTGTCGGCCAGAACCGCGAGGAATCCGGGGTAGACGGCGTTGAGGGTGAAGCGCACCGAATAGTCGCCGGTCTTGGTCCAGGAATCCAGGTACTGCAGCCAAGTGCCCGGGTTGGTGTTCTTGTCGGACTTGAAGTAGTCGAAGTTCGCGATCACCGCGTCGGCGTTGAACGGCTCGCCGTCGGAGAAGGTGACACCCTGGCGCAGGGTGAGGTCGATGGTCTTGAGGTCGTCGCTCTGCTTGTAGCTTTCCGCGAGCCACGGCTCGTACTTGCCGTTGTCATCGAGGTACAGGTAGGAGTCGGCGATGTTGCGCAGGATCGGGATGGCGGCGTCGGAGCTGTTGAGCTGCGGGTTCAGCGTGGTGGGCTCCTTCTCGATGCCCCAGGTAATGGTCTGGCCCTTGACCGGTTCGCCGGCCGTGTCGGTGGCCGAAGCCGAAGACGCGGCGCCGGAGCTGCCGCAGCCGGACAGCGTCAGTCCGACGGCCAGCACGGCGGCCACCGCCGCGGTCCTCAATCGGTTGATGCGGTTGATGAACATATGGGTTCCCCTCTCTGTGTGTTGCGAAAAGCAAAAATGGAAAAACAAGAATCTACGAAACGATTCGAAGAAGATATGAAAAGACGGTGGAAACGGTGCCGGGAATCGGCATCGTCGAAGTGATGGGAATCAAGTGGGCCCGGCCCCTTGCGGGGCCGGCAATGTCAATCAGTCGGCAGCCGTTTCCGGCATTCGCTCCCCGCCTTGGACCGGAACGGTCGGTAGCGCAGCGAGCAGCCTCTTCGTGTACGGATGCTCGGGATGGGTGAACACCCGGTCGGGATCGCCTTGTTCAACGATCACGCCGTTCTTCATCACGACGACGGCATCCGAGATGTGATGGATGACGCCCAGATCGTGGGAGATGAACAGGATGCTCACCTGCGTCTTGGACTGGATGTCGGCGAGCAGATCGAGAATCTGCGCCTGAATGGACACGTCGAGCGCAGAGACGGCCTCATCCGCGATCAGCACTTTGGGGTCCGTCGCCAACGCGCGGGCGATGGCCACCCTCTGACGCTGTCCACCGGAAAGCTGGCGGGGGTTGCGGTCGATGACGGTGCGGGGCAACTGGACCAGGTCGAGCAGATCATCGATGCGTTCGCGAATCTGCTTGCGGTCGTACGTCTTCAACGCCTTGAGTGGTTCGGCGATGATCTTGCCGACGCTATAACGGGGATCGAACGAGGAAATCGGGTCCTGCGAGATGACCTGAATGTCACGCCTGCGGCTCCTCCTGCGACGTTCGGGGAGCGGAGACCACGCTTCGCCGTCCAATTCCACGGTTCCGGAATCCGGCTCGATCAGACCGGCCAGAATGCGGGCCAAGGTGCTCTTGCCGGAGCCGGATTCGCCGACGATGCCGAGCGTCTCTCCACGGTGCAGATCAATCGTCGCGTCGTTCACGGCTGTGACGACGCCGCTGTGGCGACCGGCATACGTCTTGTGGATATGTTCGCCCCGAAGCACCACATGGTCGAGATCGACGTTCCTGGCAGGCAACGGCTCATGCTCGATGCTGGAAAGTCGACGCCCACGCGAGCGGGCGGACGGCACCGCGGCCAGCAGCAGCTTGGTGTATTCGGTCTTCGGATGGTTGAGAATCTGATCCGACGTGCCGGATTCGACCAATTCGCCGTGCCTCATGACCAGGATGCGGTCGCACACGGAGGCCACGACGGCCAGATCGTGCGAGACGAGCAACAGGGCGTTGCCGGAGTCCTTGCGGTCGCGCAGGAGCTGGAGCACCTGCTGCTGCACGGTGACGTCCAACGCGGTGGTGGGCTCGTCGGCGATGATCAGGGACGGCGAGTTGGCGATGGAGCCGGCGATGAGCGCGCGCTGGCGCAGGCCGCCGGAAAGCTCGTGCGGATACTGGTCACGGCGGATATCCGGCTCGGGAATGCCCACCTCGGACAGCAATGTGGAGACCTCATGGTCGCGCTCGGTCTTGGATGCGGAACCATGGACTTTCAGCGCCTCGTCGACCTGATATCCGATGGTCTTGAGCGGATCGAGGGAGGTGAGCGCATCCTGCAGCACGAAACCGATCTTCTCGCCGCGGATGGCACGCCAATCCTTCTCGGTATTGCCGAGCGACGGCTTGCCGAACAGCTCGAACTCTTCGGCATTGAGACGCTCGCCTCGATCGAACAGACCAAGCAGCGTGCGCACGGTGACCGATTTGCCCGAACCGGATTCACCGACGAGGCCGACCGCCTCACCGGGGTGAATCGTGAAGGAGACGTCGTTGACGACCTTCTTGAATCCCTCGTCACCATCGAAGCCGACGTTGAGATTGCGCACACGTACCAGAGGAGCGGAGGCATCCGCCTTGACGGTCGTTGCGGTTTTTACAGCCGTTGCGGTCGCGGTCATCGGCTCCTCCTTTCGAACTTGGCCTGCCAGGCCTGGCCCAGCACGGTGAACGAGATCACGGCGAGCACCAGCACGATGCCCGGGAAGACACCGGTCCACCAAGCGGCGTTGAGATAGTTGCGCGATTCGGCGATGATGGTGCCCCATTCCGGGGTGGGCGGCTGCGGACCGACGCCGAGGAAGCTCAGGCCGGAGACGCCAATGATCGCTTCGCCGACGCTCATCGTGACCATGTACGGGATGACTCCCAGAGAGTTGGGCAACACGTGACGCAGAAGAATAGTGGTCCTGGACAGACCGAAGGTCTTGCTCTGCTGGACGTATTCGGAGGTGAGCACCTTCTTCGTCTCCGCGCGAATCAGTCGTGTCAATGAGGGGATGGCTCCGATGCCGAGGGCCAGAATCAGGTTCTGCACGCCGGCGCCGGTGATGCCCACGATGACCAGAGCCAGCAGGACCGACGGGAAGGAGGAGAGGATATCGACGCCGCGCATGACGACGGCATCGACAAACCGGGAGCGGCTGGTGCCCGCCAGCACACCGAAGAGGATGCCGAACGCCAGGGCGAACACCGTGACCGCCAGACCGATGCCGACGGAGTAGCGGGCACCATAGATGATTCTGGCGAACAGGTCACGTCCCAGATAGTCGGTGCCGGCCCAGTGGGCGGCCGACGGCGCCTGGTTGACGGACAGCAGGTCGTTCTCCAGCGGATCGGCCTTCGTGAAGAGACCGGGCGCGATGACCATGAGCGCGATCAGTGCGACATAGAGTCCGGCCAGCAACGTGCCGATGTGCACACGCCTGACGGACTTGAGCACACGGGCGATGGCCGCGGTACGTGAGGCGGACGCAGTGCGGGAGACCGACGCGACGCGCTCCTTTTCATAGACGAGCGACTGGAAGACTTTGGAATCGATGACATTGGCGTTGCTTTGCGTCATGACTGCTCTCCTGAACGAATGACCTTGAGACGGGGATCGACGATGTAGTACAGCACATCCAGCAATGTGGAGGCCGTGACGAACACGAGCGAGGTGACGAACACGACGGCCAGCAGCACCGGAAGATCCTTGGTGTTGATCGCGTTGACGGCGATCTGACCGAGGCCGGGACGACCGAAGACCTGTTCGGTGATGACGGCGCCGCCGAGCAGGCCGCCGAACATCATGCCGCCCACAGTGAGCGCGGGAATGCTGGCATGGCGCAGCGAGTGATGGATGCGAATCGCCATCGGAGACAGGCCACGGGAGCGTGCGGTGACGGTATAGGGCTGTTCCGAGCTCTTCTCGATGCCCTGGCGCAGAATCTGCGACAGATTGCCGCCGACCGGGATGCCGATGGCCAGCGCCGGCAGGATGAGCGAACGGATGCCGGTATCACCGGCGACCGGGAACCAACCGAGACGGAAGGAGAAGATCGACAGCAACAGGATGCCGAACCAGAACGGCGGCGTGGACAGGAGCGTCAGCTCGAATCCCTTGTACAGGGAGGAGCCGAAACCACCGAAGCGTCCGTTGACAAGCAGGGAGCCGAGCAACGCCACGACCACGGCGATGACGAAAGCGGTCAGGGCGAGTTGCAGGGTGGCCGGGAACTGGTCTGCAAAGATCGCGTTCACGCTTTTCTTCTGCGCGTAGGATACGCCCAGATCGCCGTGGAGCAGACGCCATAGGTAACCGACGTACTGCACGATGACGGGCTTATCCAATCCCCAGTCCTGCACGACCTTCATGCGCAGTTCCACATTGTTCTTCTGAGCCTCGCTCAACAGCGAATCGACGATATCGCCCGGAGCGAGATGGATGGCCGCGAACGCGAGGGTGACGGCGCTCCAGACGACGAACACCGCCTGGGCGAGACGCGCGCCGACGAAGCGCAGGAAGCACAGCGCCCTCGTCGACCTCTCGCTGCGGCTTTCGCGCCGGACGGCCGGAGAGACCCCGTCCAGCTGAACAGATTGTGCGACGCTCATGCCTGTTTGTCCTTCTCTTCCCCGATGCAGTCCGATACGACGATCGTGATGCGACGTGTCCAATGACGTTTCATGTGTGCTGCGCGGGGGTCTTCCACTTGTGGTTTCCCGATCTCCCCAACGTTGTTTTCGTTTATACACGGCATCGGAAGCGCCCACCACGGGTTTTCTATCACCGTTGATTAGGGCAAGACATAAGCATCGGTTATGCACGTCGTCGCGCGGTTCGTCAGGCGTTGGAATCCCTAACGCCAATAGCGCGTCATAACGTCGCCCAATAGGATTCAAGCCCTTATCGGCCGACGTTATGACGCGCTATAAACGAAGGTTTGTCGCTATGGTGGAATTGATTGGCTCTGGCGACTGAACGTCAAGACATCTGTGTTCAAGCATGACGAATGCAGATGTCTCTCTGCAACGGAGGCCGTTCCATATGAATAGACGAGCCGCTCCAATTAATTACTTCCGATTACCGAAGTCGCAAGCTTATCTCCAGAGCATCCGGTTTCGCTTACCTGAAAGAGATTAGAACGGTATCTCTGCTCCCCGGCAAGGTCGGTGTCCCCCTTATAAGCCAACCTGACGTCTACCTTGTCAGCAGTTGGACAAATCGACCATGACGCTCGACATCACTGTTTTGGGATAAACCGAACATGGTCCACTGCTCCCCACGCCAAGGCCCTGGAGATATGGCTCACGCAGGGCCTTGTAGCGTACACGGCTGGAATGGGAATCGGAATCGTCGTGTGAATCCCCTTCTCACGATGCCGGTTCCCGCACACGGAATGGGAATGGTCATTCCGGCTCCCCTATTGCCGGGAATCCCGTTCCATGCTTGAAGATTGATTGGTTTACCGCCCGCGGCCTAGCTGAATCCTTGGCCGCAGGCCATCACATTCGTACAGTGCGACGTGGTATGGCGAATATGCCGATACGGTTCGTACCTTCCATGGTGCCCCCCTGATTCGTGATTCCGCCCGGATGTTCCCCCACCGGTCGGAATCCTCGTATTTCCACACGTTTTCCGCGTGTACCTAGAAACTACCATGCCGGAATCGACGAAAACACGGCGTGGCTATACGACCTCCTTATGAACGGCTATCCCTGCTATATCCATCCTTTATGAACCGTTACGGGAACGGCGGCTGTGCGTCGCCTACCATGGGCAGCAATCCGTACCTCTTTCCCATCACCCAACCCACTCCGACCGAAAGCTGCGCATCCTATGCCGACCGCATCATCGCAAAACGTATCATCGCAAACCGCTTCTCTCCCGTCGCAACCCACCGCGCAAACCGCACCCACCGTCCACATTCCCGCGAACCCGCAACGGCTGGGACTCGCTCGCGTCACACGCAATGTCGCATACAAGACCGGATCGGACGATCTCGTCATGGACATCATCGCGCCGCAGACGTTCGGCGAGGGTGACGACCGCCGCTACCCCGCCGTCGTGTTCGTGCAGGGCAGCGCGTGGACCACGCCGGACCGCGACTACGAGCTGCCGCAGCTCGCCGAGCTCGCGCGTGAAGGCTACGTGGTCGCCACGGTGAACCATCGCAACGCCTCGCGCAATCCGGAGCACGTGTTCCCCGCATATCTCGAGGACGTGAAATCGGCGATCCGCTATCTGCGCGCGAATGCCGCGCAATGGCACGTCGACCCGGACCGACTCGGCATCTGGGGCACGTCGTCGGGCGGCAACACGGCGCTGCTGGTCGGCATGACCGCGAACGATCCGCGCTATGAGGACGGCACCTGGCCGGACGAAAGCGACGCCGTGGATTTCGTGGTCAGCTGCTTCCCGCCCACGGACCTGACGGAGGCAGTCGAAGCGTTCGGCCACGAGGACGACCCGTTCCGCCTCTACTATTTCGGCCCGTTCGCCGCCGTCGTGGGCGCGACGCCCGCCACCGGCATCACCGACGAGGTGCGTGAGCGCGCCGCCGCGATGAGTCCGTTCCTGCAGGTGGAGGACGGCCGCGATTACCCGCCGACGCTGCTGCTGCACGGCACGGGCGACACCGTCGTCCCCTACCGTCAGTCGGTGAAGATGCGCGACCGCCTCGTCACCCACGGCTACGATGCGCGGCTCGTCCTCGTCGACGGCGCCGAACACGAGAACGACTTCTGGAGCCGCGCCGTGCTGGACGAGATCTTCGCCTTCATCGGCCCACTGATGAATCCGCATGCTTTCCACTGATGAATCATCAGCAATCCCACTTCCTGATTATCATAAGTCCCACTTCCCGATTATCATAAGTCCTACTTCCGAATCTACATATCCATTCTCGGCGATCGACGAACCTGCAGGAAAGGCATCAGCGATGATCCCACGCACGCTTACGGCACGCGCCCGCCAGATGGCGACATGGTTCCCCGTGGTATCGGTCATGGGCCCAAGGCAAAGCGGCAAATCCACGCTGCTCCGCCATGCGTTCCCCGATTACGACTATCTCAATCTGGAGACCAGGAACATCCGGACAGGCGCACAGGAGGATCCGGTGGGATTCATCCGATCCCGCCCCTCGCATCTGTTCATCGACAAAGCGCAATACGCTCCCGACCTGTTCTCGGAGATTCAGGCCGCATCCGATGAACGACATGACATGGGCCAATATCTCCTGTCCGGTTCCCAGAATTTTCTCATGCTCAAGCATGTGGACGAATCACTGGCCGGCAGGGTCGGCATCATGCAGCTGCTGCCGTTGAGCTATGCCGAAGCCACTCAGGACAACCCCTCGCTTACCGTCGACGCGTTCATGTTCCGCGGCGGATACCCTCACCTGTACGAGGTGGACATCCCCGAATCCGTGTATTACCGCAGCTACATCACCACCTACATACAGCGCGACGTGGCGGATATCCTCGACGTACGCAACCTGCAATCGTTCCGTACGTTTCTGCGCCTGTGCGCGCAGAGCGCCGGTCAGCTCGTCAATTTCAGCAAACTGGGGGCGGAAGCCGGTGTCAGCAGTAAAACCGCGAAGGCGTGGCTATCCATTCTCACATCCAGCTACATCGTTTTCCTGCTAGCACCATACGCGTCGAACGCGCGCAAACGTCTGATCAAGACGCCGAAACTCTACTTCCACGACACCGGACTGCTGAATTACCTGCTCGGCATCGACAGCGCGGAGACGCTCATCCATCATCCACAGCGCGGCGAAGTGTTCGAGAACCTCATCATCGGGGAGACCATCAAACGGTACTTCAACGCGGACAAGGAGCCTCGCCTGTTCTTCTACCGCGACGCCAACGGCGTGGAGATCGACCTCATGGACATGACCGACGCCCTGCATCCGCGGCTCATCGAAATCAAATCCGGACAGACGGCTCGCGACGATTTCTGCAAGAACCTCACGCCCGTGGGAGACGGACTCGGCATCCCGCCGGAACAGCGTTCCGTGGTCTATCGTGGAGATGTGGATTTCCGAGGGAAGCACGCCTCGTTCATTTCCGCACGCACCTATCTGACGAACGAAAACTAGCCGACGGCATCACCCATTCCACGCACCGCATCATCCACCCACCCTCAACGAATCGAGTCGCTTATGACGGAACTGAACCCGCAGTCGCTGGTCACCCTGTGGCAGATCGAACGCTACGGTTCGTTCTCGGCCACGGCGAAGGCGCTCGGCTGGTCGCAGCCGGCGATCAGCCAGCAGGTCAAGAAGCTGGAGACGCAGTGCGGCACGACGCTGGTGGAGCGCACGTCGCACGGCGTGCGGCTGACGGCCACGGGCGCGATGCTCGCCCGTCACGGCGAGTCGATCGCGGAACGGCTCGAACACGCCTCGCGCGAACTCGAGGACTACCGCGAGCGCCGCTACTCGCACCTGTCGCTGATCGCCCCGCCGTCGATCTGTTCGACGATCGCGGCGCGCACGGTGGTCAAGCTGGGCATGTTCACCGACGTGAAGCTGAGTCTCACGCAGATGGAGCCGCCGGAGGCGATCGTGCAGGTGTCGCGCGGCAAGGCGGACGCGGCGGCCGTGTTCCGCTACAGTTCCATCCCGTCGTTCCTCCCGTTGGGCGACGATCTCACGTTCCATTCGCTCGGCTCGGATCCGCTGCGTCTGCTCGTGCGCCGGTCGAGCGACGTGGCGCGCCGCTACGAGGAGGACCACAAGCCGGTCTCGCTGGCGGCCGCGAAGGACGAGTCATGGATCGCCGGTTGCCCGACCTGCCGCGCGAATCTCGTCAAACTCGCCTCGCGCGCCGGCTTCACGCCGGACGTCGTCCACGCGACGGACGACTACTGGGCGACGCAGAATCTGGTCGAAGTGGGCATGGGCGTCTCGCTCGTGCCCGAACTGGACACGCACATCAATCTGGGCGAGGACCTGGTCGCCTGCCCGATCGCCGACGATTACGCGACGCGCGAGGTGGGCGTGGTGACGCGCGCCGGCGACCATCGTCCGGCGGTGGACGCGTTGGTGCGCGAGATGCAGCGTACGGCGGTCACGTATCTGACCGCGCAGTGACGTCGCGGCGACGGCGGCGCGGCATGGCCGCCGCCTCGCCGCGTCCGTCGCGATAAGCAAATGGACGGACGCCATCACGATTTCGTGGTGCCGCGGCGTTGAGCGGCGATGCCGTCGCGCGGACAATGGACGCCATGAGCATGACTGGCACCATCATCGACGAGACCATCATCACCGAAACCGCCGGCTGCGGCGCGCGCGCACGCACGTGCGGCGCCGCCACGCCGGCGTTCGACGCGGCGGCGATCGATGCGCTCACGGCGGACGACCTCGTGCGCATCGGCTCGGACAAGTGGACGCGGTTCCCGGGCGCGATTGGCGCGTTCATCGCGGAAATGGACTTCGGTCTCGCGCCGTGCGTCGCACGCGCGATCGCCGACGCGGCGACGCGCGGCGCGACCGGCTACCTGTCGGACCCGTTGAAGCGCGAGGTGGCGCGCGCGTGCGCCGCATGGCAGCTGCGTTACGACTGGACCGTCGACCCGGCGGTCATCCGCACCGTGCCGGACGTGATGGAGGCGTACGAGGTCTTCCTGAACGAGATCGTCGGCGAGGGCAGCTCGATCGTTGTGCCGACGCCCGCGTACATGCCGTTCCTGAGCGTGCCGGGACTGTGCGGCGTCGACGTGATCGAGATTCCGATGCTGCGCGACGGCGAGGACGGCGGCGACGGCAGCGGCGCGGGATGGCTGTTCGACTTCGACGCGATCGAACGCGCGTTCGCGGGCGGCTGCCACGCATTCGTGCTGTGCAACCCGCATAATCCAATCGGCAAGGTGCTGACGCGCGACGAGATGCTGCGGCTGTCCGCGCTCGCCGAGCGGTACGACGTGCGTATCTTCTCCGACGAGATCCATGCGCCGTTCGTCTACGATGGCGCGCGGCACGTGCCGTTCGCGTCGATCGACGAACGCACGGCGATGCAGGCGTTCACGGCGACGAGCGCTTCGAAGGCGTTCAACATCGCCGGCACGAAATGCGCGCAGGTGATCCTCACGAATCCGGCGGATATGGAGATGTGGCTCCGCGACGCGGAGATGTCCGAGCATCAGACGGCCACGATTGGCGCGTTCGCGGCGGTCGCCGCCTACGACGGCGGCTCGGCGTGGCTGGACGGCGTGCTCGATTATCTGAAGGGCAATTTCGACGTGGTCGATGCCGCGATGCGCGGGCGTCTCTCGGCGGTGCGGTATGCGCGGCCGCAGGGCACGTACATCGCGTGGCTCGACTTCACGCCGCTCGGGCTCGACGACCCGGCGGGGTATTTCCTGGAGCGCGCGCACGTGGCGCTCACCGACGGGCGCGAATGCGGCAAGGCCGGGCGCGGCTGCGTGCGGTTCAACGTCGCGATGCCGCGCCCGCTGCTCGTCGAGGCGTTCGACCGCATGGCGGCCGCGCTTGAGGAGGATGGGCTAATCTGAGGAATCAGGCGGGTCTTACGCAGGCCTTAGACAGGTTTTACGCGAGCCTTACGCGAGCACGCCGGCGGTGAGTTCGCTGAAGACGTCGGCGCCGGCGTGACGCTTGATGTAACGGTCGTAGGCGATGTCGAACGCCTGGCCGAGATCCTCAATCAGGTCGGCCGCATCCTCGATGCCGACGGACAGGCGCACCAGCTCGTCGGTGATGCCGACCTTGAGACGCTCCTCACGCGGCAGTTCGAAATGCGTCATGCGACACGGAAGCTCCGCGAGGCTTTCGACCGCGCCGAGCGAGACGGCCAGACGGAAGATGTGCAGGTTGTCGAGCACGTCGGCCGGATCGACGCCCGGCACGACCTCGAAGCTCAGGACGCCGCCCGCACCCTTGAGGCCCTTGGCGGCGAGCTCCGCCTCGTTGCCGGGAAGCCCCGGGTAGTGGACGGTCTTCACGAGCGGATGCGCGAGCAGGTACTGGGCGATGGCCTTCGCGTTCGCCTGCTGACGGTCCATGCGCAGGGCGAGCGTCTGGATGCCGCGACGCACCGCGTCGCATTCGGCCGGCGCGAGCACGCCGCCGAAACGGTTCTGCGCGAAGTAGATCTGCTGGCCGATCTTCTCGCCGAGCGTGACCACGAGGCCCGCGTTCACATCGGAATGGCCGGCGAGATACTTGGTGGCGGAGTGGAGGACCACGTCGGCGCCCAGATCGAGCGGACGCTGCAGGTACGGGGTGACGAACGTGTTGTCGACGATCACCTTCGTGCCGTAGCGGTGCGCGATGTTCGCGATGCCGCGCACGTCGTTCACGTCGAGCAGCGGGTTGGTGAGCACTTCGAAGTAGACGGCCTTCGCGGCTTCGCGGCCCTCCGCGACGTCGCCGGCGATCGCCTTCTCCAGCGCCTTGTAGTCATGCGTGTCGGCCGTGACGAACTCGAGGCCACGGTCGGCGAAGTACTCGTGGAACATCGAATAGGTGCCGCCGTAGATGTTCTTGCCGACGACGATGCGGTCGCCCGGCTTGAACACGCTCAGCACGGCGTGGATGGCGGCCAGGCCGGACGCGAACGCGAAACCGCGCGTGCCGTGCTCGAGCTGCGCGATCTGGTTCTCCAGGAACTCGCGGGTCGGGTTGCCGCTGCGCGCGTAATCATAGCGGGGCATGGACTCGACCTTCTCAAAGGCATATGTCGTGGAGTTGTAGATCGGCGGGTTCACGGCTCCGGTGGAGTTGTCTCCGAGCGGCAGTCCGTGGACGAGCTGAGTGTTGAACCTGGTCATTGCGCACCCCCTATCGTGTTGCGTGTTGCGTGTTGCGTATCGCCGTGTCGCGTATCGCTTGCGCGTATCGCGACCGGCATCGGCATGAGGCCGTTCCCCATGCGGCTGGTACCGAGCATAACCAACGTCGTCCGGAAAACATACGGCGTTGCTATACGCCTTCCTTATGGGGTGTTATCGCGGTTGTTATCGCGCTGGCATCCCGGCCTACACTGGGAGGCATGAAGATCACGAAGGCTTTGACGCGTCTGAACGGTTCCTCCGACTCCCCCGTGTTCGTGCTGCTGCACGGATGGGGGTCCAACGAATACGATCTGCCCGACCTGCTGCGCTACTGCGGCGCGGGTTCCGCCGACTACGCAAGCCTGAGGGCCCCAATCCCCTACGGCATGGGCGGCACCTGGTTCGGCGACTGGGCGCACGAGGGCGTGCCGGAAGGCGAATCCCTGACCCGTCAGGCAAAGGAGGCGGCGCAGGCGATCGACGACTGGGTGCACGAGAACATCCCCGCCGACCGCACGGTCGTCACGATGGGCTTCTCGCAGGGCGGCCTGCTCGCCGCGCACATGCTCCGCTTCGACCCGGCGCGCTATGCGGCGGCCGTCAGCTTCTCCGGCTGGCTCGCCCCCGGCGACCTGCCCGGCGACGCGACGCTCGCGGGCGCGGGTGCGGATGCGAAGCCGCCGGTCTTCTACGGCCATGGCGCGATCGACGACATCTTCCCCAAGTCGGATGTGGCGGCGATGAGCGCGTTCTGGCGCACGCACGGCACGCTCGACGAGCACGTGTACCCGGGCATGGCACATTCCATCAACATGGACGAGCTGCGCGACGTGCAGCGGTTCCTCGAGCGGCACGGGTTCGTGCGGCCGCAGATCTGGTAGTGCGGGAGCCTGACAAGGAATCCTGAAAGGGGTCTAAAGGGGTCTACAGGGAAGTCGCATAGTCGACGTGGGCGAATTCCGGCACCTTGTACCATTTGACCGGGTAGCCGGCGCCGTGCGCGCAGAACACCGAATCGGGCGTGTTCTCCAAGTTGGATTCCGGATCGTACGCGGTCTCCTCGATCACGCGCGCCGCGTCATGGCACGGCTTGTAGCCGCCGAACGTCGCGGAGAACCTCCCGCGGCCATGCGTGTACGCGTTCACGTCCATCGCGTAGTCGCGCATCTCGCTCACTGGCGCCTCGCCTTCGACGACCGCATAGTCGCCGTCATCCGCGGGCGCCTCGAACGTGCCGGACATGCGCTGGATGTCGGCCATCGCGCGCCCGATCATGTCGGACGGCACTTCGAGACGGAACCGGTACCACGGTTCCAGCAGCACGCAGTTGCCCGGGTCGGCGGCGACGGACTTCACCATGGCGACGACGTCGCGGTCGCCGGCCGTCGCCTCGTTCGTCTTCGCACCGGAATCGCCGCGGGTCTTGCCGTTCTCGCCGCCGTCCGTTTCGTCCTCCTCCGGCGGCTCGTATGCGGGCCGCGCCGTATCCTCGCCGATGACCGGACGGCCGGTCACGCCGGCGCGCGCCTCCATCAGCCCCTGCCGGATCGCACGGTAGGTGGCCTGCCGGAAGTCGCCGCCCTCCGTGTGCTTCAGGTGCGCACGGGCGGCGACGAGAGTCATCTTCACGTCCGCAAGCGGCGAGCCGGTGAGCACGCCCAAGTGCTCGCGTTCGGTCAGATGCGTGAGGATGAGCCGCTGCCAGTTGCGGTCGAGCTCGTTGACGCTCAACGCGGACGCCACCGTGATGCCGCTGCCCGGCTCGCCCGGTTCGAGCAGGATGTGCGCCTCCGCGTAATGGCGCAGCGGTTCGAAATGGCCGACGCCTTCGATGGGCTTGGTGATGGTCTCGCGGTAGAGGATTGAACCGGGGCCGAACGCCACGTCGAGACCGAACCGGTCGTGCAGGGTCTGCTGGATGATCTCGAGCTGCACGGCGCCCATCAGCTGCACGTGGAGCTCCTGCAGGCGCTCCACCCACACGACGTGGAGCAGCGGGTCCTCGTCCTCGAGTTCGCGTAGCGCGGCGATCACCTTGTGCAGGGTGAGGTCGTCGAAACGCGAGGTCGCGGCGGCGGGATTGGCGACGTCCTTGGCGTCCCTCTCCTCGTCCGCGGCGGCCGCACCGACGGTACCAGTGGCACCAGCCGTTTTGCCGTCGCCGGCGGCGTCCGGCGGCAGGACCGTGTAGGTGAGGACCGGCTGCATCTCGGGGCTGCCCGCCGCCGGTTCCGCGCCGAGCCCGGCACCGGGAAACGTGCGTTCGAGACCGGTGACCGCGCACACCGCGCCGGCCGGCAGTTCGGTGGCAATCTCGAAGCGCGCGCCGTTGTAGACGCGCACCTGGTCGATCTTCTCGGGAGTGGAATCGGCCGCGCCGCCATGGTCACCATCACCGTCGCCATCGCCGAGCGCGACCATCGACTTGGCCTTGAGCGTGCCGCCGGTCACGCGCAGCCAGGTGAGCCGGTTGTGCTTGTCATCATGCGAGATCTTGAACACGCGCGCGCCGAACGCGTCCGGCCACGCGGTCTCGCGCGTGTACGCGTCGAGCGAGTCGAGGAGCTCCTTCACGCCGTCGAGCTTCAACGCGGAGCCGAAGCTCACGGGGAACAGCTCGCGCCGCGCGATCATGCCGCGCAACGTGCCGACGGTCAGTGTGCCGGTCTCGAGGTATTCGTCCATCGCGGACTCGTCGAGCGTGGCGATGTCCTCGGCGACGTCGCCGAGGTCGATGGGGGTGGTGTCGGGAACGCCAGCGGGGACACCATCCGGAACACCGCCGGAATCGCCGTCGCCGGCGGAGTCGCCGCCATCCGCCCCGGGCAACGGCAGCGGGTACACGCCGTCGCCGAGCCGGCGGCGCAGATCGGCAAGCGCCGTGTCGCGGTCGAATCCGGCGGCGTCGCATTTGTTGACGAAGATGAACGTGGGCACGTGGTAGCGGGCGAGGAGCCGCCAGAGGGTTTCGGTGTGGCCTTGTACGCCGTCGGTGCCGGAGACGACGAGAATCGCGTAGTCGAGTGCGCGCAGCACGCGTTCGGTTTCGGCGGCGAAGTCGACGTGGCCGGGGGTGTCGAGCAGGGTGAGTTGCAGGTCGCCGTAGTCGACGAGCGCCTGATGCGCGGAGATGGTGATGCCGCGCGCTTTTTCGAGACTGTCGGTGTCGAGGAAGGCGTCGCCGTGGTCGACGCGGCCGAGTTTGCGGATCTCGCCGGTGCGGTAGAGCAGCGCTTCGGAGAGTGTGGTCTTGCCGGCGTCCACATGCGCCACGATTCCCGCCACAATCCGTTTCATTGCCCGCCTTTCGCCTTGGCCGTCTCCGTTTGCGCGTCGCATGCCGCCGGTGACGGCGGTGCGACATTCCAACTATAGGAGCCATCGCATCACGGTGCCTGCCGTCGAGGCCATACGGCCCGGATAGCGCTGGATAATGTGTATGGTTCAGAGGCGAATGTGCATGGTCGAGGGGCCAACCTGCATGGTTTCGGCACGAACGTGCATGATTCCGTGGCGAACGTGTAGACCGATGGAGGCAACCTGCATGGTGTGGTGCTGAAGAGCGGTGCCCGCGCATCGGCAGACGAAATCCAGACTGGCGGAATTCCAGGCTTTTGCATGGACGAATTCCCCACCAATACGGCGTTCTTCAGCGCCGCACCCCACACATTCGTCCCGACGACCTGCACAAAGCCCCCGAAATCATGCACGTTGCGGCCAGAACCATACAGGTTATGTCTTGAACCGTGCACATTCGACGCATAAGCCGCATAAGCCGCATAAGCCGGCGGCGACGACCTCCGCGACACGCGGCACCGACGCGAACCGGTGCGGATGTTCCGTGTCCCGGTGGCTCGTCTACCATAGAGTGCGCATGACGGGCCGTTAGTTGATGGATGGCCCACGACTGTGCAGGCGTGCGTGATGACGTGAACGGCCTGCCCAGTGCATACGACTTGATGAATACGACCTTGTGAGTAAGGAGCAGCCGTGACCGTTTCCGGCACCACCGTTTCCGACCAGCAGTCCGATCTCGAAACCGTCGCCTCCTCCCGTGTGGCGGGCTTCCCGTCCGATTACGTGGCGCTCGACTTGGAGACGACCGGTTTCTACCCGAACAGCTGCGCGATCACGGAGATCGGCGCGGTGCGTGTGCGCGACCGTCGCATCGTGGACCGTTTCCAGCGTCTGGTGAACCCGTTGCGCCCGATTCCGGCGGCGGTGGTGAAGCTCACCGGCATCACCGACGACATGGTCGCCGGCCTCGACCCGATCGACCATGTACTGCCCGAGTTCGTCGCCTGGCTCGCGCAGGGCGCGGATGACAGCTCGGAGAACACCGCATCCGGCAACGCGTCCGGCGTCGCCGTGGCGGAGCCGCTGATCGGCCACAACATCCGCTTCGATCTGAGCTTCCTCGACTGGAACGCCCGCAAGGTGCTGGACAGCCCGTTCTCCTGCGTGGATTTCGATACGATGCAGATCAGCCGCGCGCTGTTCGCGCGCGAGCGTCATCACCGTCTGCTTGATCTGATCCAGCGCTTCGACATCGCCGAGAACGAGGAGCATCGCGCGTTGAGCGACGCGATTCAGACGCAGCAGTGCTTCGAGTGGATGCGCAAGTACGTGGACCGTCACGCGGGCCATGGCGATTTCGGTGACATCGATTGGAAGACGGTGCCGACGAAGAACAACGACGCGATCCTCAACCGCCAGATCGTCCTCCTGTAACAGGCGTCCCAAGGCTTCATCTGCTGTTCACCTTCCGTACCGGCCTGCATCCCCGCCGGTACGTAGTCCCATGGGATAGTGAAGGTACGCACGAAGTCGGTGCGGCAACGACAAAGACGAAGGAGCGTGTCTCATGGGATGGGGAGCAGGTAAGTCGATCACGGTGGCGTTCACGCAGCAGCCGAAGGAGGTGTTCGACGCGTTCGCCCAGTTGAGCCAGTCGTTGAAGGGCTTCAAGCCGGGCACGGTCGATCCGGGTTCGTGGACGGTCACCTTCGTCAAGGGCATCAGCCTCGCCTCGTGGGGTGAGAAGGCGGTCGCGCAGGTGACGCAGGGCCAGGACGGCCGCACGTGGGTCACGGTCACGTCGAAGCTCGATTTCGGTTTCGCCGACCACGGCAGGAACAAGAAGAACGTGAACGAGATCGTTGAGGCCGCCTCTGCGCGTCTCGGACAAGCCGACGTCGTCAAGCCGCTCGGCAAGGCCTGACATCCGCCGGCCTCCGGCCCGCGCGCTCTTGCCTCCCTCTGACGAGGGAGGTGGCGCGCAGCGCCGGAGGGAGAGCCCCCGCCTTGAATTCCCGCCTCAAGACCCCGCCGAAGCCCCGGCGGGAGGAACGACTACTGTGGTGAGCATGAGTGAAACATCTGTGGCCGGCAAGTCCGGCATCGATCCGGCGTCGTTCTCCGGCGTCGTCAAGCCTTCCGACGATCTGTTCCGTTACGTGAACGGTCCGTGGATCGACACGTACCGTCTGCCCGACGACCGTTCCCGCTACGGCTCGTTCGACAAGCTCGCCGAGGATGCGGAGAACCAGATCCGCGACATCCTCGAAGACGAGGACGAGGACGCGAACGGCGATGCGGCATCCCCTGCGCCGGCCGCGAAGTCGCGCGCCCTGTACCGTTCGTTCCTCGATACCGAGGCAATCGAGGCGGCCGGCATCGCGCCGATCCGCCCGGCGCTCGACATCATCGACGCCGTGACGAGCAAGGCCGGGATGACGCGCGCGCTCGGCGAGCTCAATGCCGAGGGCGGCTCGGACATCCTCGGTGTCGCCGTCTACGGCGATCCGGGCGACCCGGACCACAACATCCTGCACATCGAGCAGGCCGGTCTGCTGCTGCCGGATGAGGCGTACTACCGTGAGGACCATTACGCGCCGGTGCGCGAGGCGTATGTGCGCATGGTCGCCACCCAGCTCGTGAACGCCGGTTACGCGCCGGCCGCCGAGGACAATCCGAACGTCGACGACGAGATTCCGACGCACGGCGACGTCTCCGACGAGGATGCCGTCGACACCGACGAAACGCCGATTCCGACGCCAAGCAAGGCCGCCCTCGACATGGCCCGCCGCTTCCTCGACGTGGAGACCCGCATCGCCGCGAACCATTGGGACAACGTGGCGACGCGCGACTCGGTGAAGACCTACAATCCCACCGACTTCTCCGATCTGGCCGCGATGCTCAAGCACTTCGACATCGGTGCGTGGATCGACGCCTGCCAGGCCGGCTACGACGCCAAGCCCGCGGCGAGCGTGCAGCCGCTCGACTTCCGCGCGATCTTCGGCCGCGTGATCGTGCACGAGCCGAGCTTCCTGACGGGACTCGACGCGTTCTGGGAGGCCGCCGACCTGGAGGACCTCAAGCTGTGGGCGCGCGTCCACATGATTGTCGGCGCGGCCTCCTACCTGTCGCATGAGTTCGACAGGACGAACTTCGACTTCTTCGGCAAGGTGTTGTCCGGCCAGAAGCAGCAGCGCGCGCGTTGGAAGCGCGGCGTGAGCATGGTCAACGGCGTCTGCGGCGAGGACGTGGGACGCGAGTATGTGAAGCGCCACTTCCCGGAAAGCTCGAAGCGCCGCATGGAGCAGCTGGTCGCGAACCTGATCGACGCGTACCGCGTGTCGATTAGGAATTCGGATTGGCTGGGCGAGGAGACCAAGGCGAAGGCGTTGGAGAAGCTCTCCAAGTTCACGCCGAAGATCGGCTACACGAACCACTGGCGCGACTATGCGGCGCTGGACGTGCACGAAGATGCGGTGTTCGCCGACAACATGAAGGCCGTGGCCCTGTACGTGATGGGCTACGAGCTGGGCAAGGCCGGCAAGCCGGTCGACAAGGACGAGTGGCTGATGAACCCGCAGACGGTGAACGCCTACTACGAGCCGACGATGAACGTGATCGTGTTCCCGGCGGCGATCCTGCAACCCCCGTTCTTCGACCCGGATGCGGAGGATGCGGCCAACTACGGCGGCATCGGCGCGGTGATCGGCCATGAGATCGGTCATGGATTCGACGATCAGGGCGCGCAGTACGACGGCGACGGCAAGCTCAACGACTGGTGGACCGCGGAGGACAAGGCGAACTTCGAGCAGCGCACGAAGGCGCTCATCGAGCAGTACAACGCGTTCGTGCCGAAGCAGCTCGCCGAGAAGTACGCGGACGAGCCGGATAAGGCCCCGCATGTGAACGGCGCGCTGACGATCGGCGAGAACATCGGCGATCTGGGCGGCGTGAACATCGCGTTGAAGGCGTATGCGTTCGCGCTGGACAAGGCCGCCGGCCGCCCCGAGGATGGTTCCGCCGCGGCGATCTCGGCGTCGCTCGACACTGCGCCGGAGCTCGACGGCTTCACCGGCCTGCAGCGCTTCTTCCTGAGCTACGCCTCGATCTGGCGCACCAAGAACCGCGACGAACTCGCCGAACAGTACCTCCAGATCGACCCCCACTCCCCCGCCGAGTGCCGCACCAACGGCATCGTGAGGAACGTGGACCTGTTCTACAAGGCCTTCGACGTGAAGCCGGGCGACGAGATGTATCTCGCACCGGAAGAGCGCGTGCGCATCTGGTAATTCCTAGGCTCCCTCTGACTGAACTGCGCCCCGATTGCTGGACGTGGTTTATTAAGGGTACCTGATCAGGCTGTGGGGGACATGTTCCGGAATTCCTCCGGGGTGTGTCCCCCGAGTCGTTTCTGGCGTCGTTTGGTGTTC
>NZ_JBKEVC010000008.1:0-140988 GCF_056356895.1 Bifidobacterium sp. LH_424 | reverse complement strand
CGGACACGCCAAGCCGGCGCGCCGCGGCCTTATAGCCATGGCCCTCATGGAAGACACCAACGACGAGCCGCATGAAACCATCGTCATAACGACGCCTGCGATTCCCGGACATGAGAAACCGCACCTCCAATCATCGAATCCGAATTACTTCAGTCCAACAATCAGGGTGCGGTTCAGACGAGGGGGCTCCCGCGAAGCGGGTGGGGGAGAGACAGCCGGGATAAAATCCAGGCCTCACTCCCCACTCAACTCATAAATCGGCCCATAATTATCCGAATCCGAATCCGGATGCTCGGCCGGCGTCATCCCCAGCGAGGACGAGCCGTTGTCACCGGACGAATCCCCGCTTGAATCCTGCGAATCGGAGCCATCGGAGTTCTCCAGTTCGGAGAAGTCCAACGTGGGTTCGCCGCTGTCGGAGCTGTCGGAGCTGTCGGAGCCGGATTTCGACTTCGACGTGGACTCCTTGTTGACGCTGGTGCTCGTACCGGAGGTACCGGTGTTGCCGTTCGTCTTGTTCCCAGAGGAGACGGCGAACGCGGCGATCGCCGCGACCACGACGATGATGACGATGGCCGCGATGATCGCGATGACCCGCTTGCGCGGGAAGGCAGAGGACGACGCGGAAGCGCCGTGTCCGTCATGCTGAGGCATACTACCGAACTCCTACGCCTCAGTTGAGGTTGGCGGTGCCGAAGTCCATGCCGCCGCCGTTGTCGCTGCCGGCGTCACCGCCGCCGAAGTCGATGCCGCCGTCGCCGTTGTCGCCACCGGCGTCACCGCCACCACCCATGTTCGAATCGCACACGATATCGGTGCCATCCACCAGGATGGCATCCAGTTCTGGCTTCTCATAAGGCTTCATGATTCTGAACGTTTCCACGCATCATCGCTCCCATTCCGCAATCACCCCACCACACACGAAACGCCGAAAACCATAGAGCTTCCGCAAATGTGAAGATTCGCGGGGGCTCCGACCACATCATCGCGCACGCTTGCATCGCACTCCCCCGCATCGTTACCGTCGAACCCATGAACGGAACGGACCACACCATCGCAGGCGGCACGGCGACGACCATGACGGACGGTCTCGCGCAACGACGACGCGACGCCATACGCCGCTGCACCGAAGCGGCGACGGCGGCCGGCCGCCAACTGATGTTCGGCATGACCACCTCGCTCATGCTCCAATCCGTGCCGATTCCCGCCACATGCGACCTCGACACGTCACTCCTCCACACCGTGTCCAGCACCAAACAACGCCGCACACGCAAACGCGGCATCCCGACGCAACCACACGTCTGGCGGGCGCTCGGCGACGCCGAACCAGTACGCGTCAACCGACACGTCTACGCATTGGACCTGACGCACACGTGGGCGCAGCTCGCGCCGCACCTGCCGTTCGAGGAACTAATCGCGCTCGGCGACGCGATCGTCACCGCGATCGCACGGCAATCCTCATTACATCACGGACGCACCGCAACCCAGATACGCGACGGCCTCGCCACGTTCGCCGCGGAACTGCCGACGTTCCGGGGCAAACGCGCGTGCATCGTGGCAGGCCGACACATCATGGCCGGCGTGGATTCGCCTATGGAGACCCGCAACCGGCTCGCCCTGATACGGCATGGCATCCCGCGCCCGGTCACGGGATACACGGTGCCCGGCATGGTGTTCGCCAGCGGCGCGCCGATGACGCTCGACATGGCGTGGCCGGAACAGCGCGTGGCCGTCGAATACGACGGCGACCAGCATCGCACCGATAAAGTCCAATGGCGGCGCGACAGCGAGAAACGCGACCGGCTGCTCAGCCACGGGTGGATCATCCGCATCGCTACGGGAGCGACGATGGCCAACGCCGATGCGCGGGCCGAGCACGCGTTCGCAGTGGCGCGATCGCTGATGCTGCGCGGAGCCGAGTTCACGTTTCACCCGGTGGAGCAGCCGCTGCGGTGAGGTGCCGGTGCAGGTGGATGCTGGTGTGGGGTGAAGGCTGGTGTGGGGTGAGGTGAGCGGGTGTGCTGAGATGAGTGGGCATGAATGATGGCTGGGGCTATGACCTGCTTTTCGAATGAGGACCTGTCGAGCATCCAGCCAGGCTCGGCTTGCCCTTCGGCGCAGAATAGCCATGATCCGTCGTCGAGGGACAACGATTCCTGCCCCTCGATGGAGATTACGGGTGATTCGGCACCGAGGGGCAAGCCCCAAACACCATGGCCTGTGAAGGAGAGCCAAGAACCGTTGGAAAATGGCGGTTTTTGAAATCACGATTCCGCAGGCCTCGCGGAATCCATGCCCCTCGACGCGGAATATGCCTGATTTCTCGTCGAGGGGCAGGATTTCTTGCCCCTCGATACGCATGGAGCCCGATTCGACGTCGAGGGGCAAGAATCCTTGTCCCTCGGCGCGGATGATCCTCCATTCCTCACCGAGGGGCACGGATCGTCATCCGGCTCTTGTCCCTCGATGCGATTCCCGAATGATTCCAAGCCGAGGGGCTCATGAAAGGGGCCAGACCACCCCGCTACGCCACACCAAGCAGCGTGAGCACGATCAGCAGCACGTTGAGCGCGACGATCAGCGCGGCGACGGCGATGAACACCGCGTGCTTGATCGGGCCGTCCACGTACTCGCCCATCAGCTTCCGGTCGTGCGTGTAGCGCAGGAGCGGGATGATCGCGAACGGGATGCCGATCGAGAGGATCACCTGGCCGATGACCAGCGCCTCGGTCGGATTCGGCGCGAACCACAGCACGATCAGGCCCGGCACGAGCGTGACCACGCGGCACGCCCACATCGGCGCCTTGATGCGCAGCAATCCGTGCATGATCTCCGAACCCGCGTAGGTGCCGACCGACGTGGAACTCAGCGACGAGGCGAGCAGTCCGATCGAGAAGATCGTGCCGATCACCGGGCCGAGCACGCTCACGATCGCATGCTGCGCGCCTTCGATCGAATCGGTGCCGGTCATGCCGTGCAGCGAGTTCGCGGCGAGAATCAGCAGCGCGAGGTTCACCGTTCCCGCGAGCACGAGCGCCCAGAACACGTCGATCTTCGACCCGTGCAGCAGCTCGCGCGTGGTGGGGCGTTCCTCGCCGCCCGCGTAATGGTCGTTGACCAGCGTCGAATGAAGGTAGATCGCGTGCGGCATGACGGTCGCGCCGAGCATCGAGGCGGCCATCAGCACGGAATCACGATTCGAGAACCGCGGGATCAGGCCGCCGAGCACGTCGGCCGGCGCGGGAGGCGCGATGAACAGTCCCGCGATGAACCCGAACGTGATGACCAACAGCAGCGCGATCACCATCTTCTCGAACAGGCGGTGCGTGCGCCCGCCCTCGAACATGAGCAGCACGGTGGAGACCGCGCCGATCACCACACCTCCCGCGAACAGCGGCAGGCCGAACAGCAGGTTCAGCGCGATCGCCCCGCCGATGAGCTCCGCCAGATCGGTGGCGATGGCGATGACCTCCGCCTGCATGAAGAACATGAAGCGCCCGGCGTCGCTCATGCGCGAGCCGAGCAGTTCGGGCAGCGAGCGCCCGGTCACGATGCCGAGCTTCGCGGACTGGTATTGGATGAGCACGCTCATCGCGTTCGCGACGACCAGCACCCACATGAGCATGTACCCGTAGCGCGCGCCGGAAGTCACGTTCGCGGCCACGTTGCCCGGGTCCACGTAGGCGACGGCCGCCACGAACGCGGGGCCGAGGATGCTCGCCAGCGAGTGCCCGTGCCGTACGACGCCGGCCTCGTGGCGCGCCCGCTGACGTTCCTTTTCAAGTTCGGAGGCGACGCGTTCCGGTCCGCCGGCCTTCACATAGTCGCGATGCTTGTCGACGCTGTGCCGGCGGCCGTAGCCTTTGCCGGCCGCGGTGTCGGGCGTGGCGCGCACCGCATGCCCGCGTCCGTAGCCGCGCCCCTGCCGCCGCGCGTTCGCGACGGTCGGATCGTTCGTCGCCGCCGCACCGCTCACCACACGATCGTCGTTCAGCGCCTTGTGCGCCGCATCACCACGCGCCGTATCGCCACGCACTGCGTCACCGCGCATCGCATCACCACTCGCTTCACCATTCTCAACACCGGTATCCTGCACTTGCCGCACTCCCCCTCGCGATTACCGCATGGTCACCGCATAATCACCGCACACCGGTATAGCGCACCCATGTTGCGCGCCGCAACCCGCCCACCATCCCGCCTGCCGCCCCACGCCAAACCAATCTTCCTCATAAAATGCGATACATCGCAGGAGTATCCCTCATAAAATCGTGAAATCATCGCAAAACTCACTCAGGAAATGTTGTTCACCATAGGAAACTCGCTCATAAAAGTGTAAAATCGGCCATATCGCAACGATTCATGGAAGGTGGGGAACATGACGTATCTCAAGCGCAACGCGGACGGTTTCCTCGAATCGTGGAAATCCGATCCGCATCGGCTTCCCCTCATCATCAAAGGCCCGCGTCAGGTCGGCAAGACCGAGACGATCCGTCGTTTCGCACGCAGCCACTACGCGAACGTCGTGGAGATCAACTTCGTGGAGGAACCGAAATACCGCGCGATCACGGCGGACGGCTACGCCGCGGACGCCGTCGTCCGCGCCATCTCCCTCATCGACCCGTCGAAACGTTTCGTCCCCGGCGAGACGCTCCTGTTCTTCGACGAGATCCAGGCGCATCCGGACATCGCGACCACGCTCAAGTTCTTCGCGATCGACGGGCGTTTCGACGTGATCTGCAGCGGCTCGATGCTCGGCATCGGGTACCGGCAAATCGAAAGCAACAGCGTCGGGTACAAGACCGACTACGAGATGTATTCGATGGATTTCGAGGAATACCTGTGGGCGCGCGGATACGGCGACGACACCGCGGACGGCATGCTCGCCCATCTGTGCGAGGCACGGCCGTTCAGCCAGGTGGAGATGAACACCTTCTCCTCGCTGTTCCTCGACTACTGCGTGCTCGGTGGCATGCCCGCGGTCGTCGCCTCGTCCATCCGCACCGGGACTTTCGAAGGCACGTTGCAGATGCAACGGCAGCTCATCGGCGACTATCAGGAGGACATCCGCAAATACGCCGACGGTCTCGACCAGGCGCGCATCCTCAACGTGTTCAACCACATCCCCGTGCAGCTCGCCAAGGAGAACAAGAAGTTCCAGATCAGCAAAGTGGCGCGTGGCGCCCGGTTCAAGGACTACCGTGGATGCGTCGAATGGCTGGAATCATCCGGCATGGTGAACGTCTGTCACTGCCTGTCCTACCCGGAACTGCCGCTCAAAGGCAACTACGACGAGAACAAGTTCAAGCTCTATTTCGGAGACACCGGCCTGTTCGTCGCCATGCTGGACGACGAGGCGAGCGATGATCTGCGCGCGAACCGCAACCTCGGCGTCTATAAAGGCGCGTTGTACGAGAGCATCGCCGCCGAGGCATTGCGCAAATCCGGTTACGGCCTCTACTACTACAAGAAGGAGAACTCCACGCTGGAGCAGGATTTCTTCGTACGCACCCACGAATGGCTGGTGCCGGTCGAGGTGAAGGCGCGCAAGGGCACGGCGAAGTCGATGCGCACACTCATCGCCTCGGATTCATACCCGGAGATCCGGTTCGGCGTCAAACTGCACGCCGGCAATGTCGGCAGCAGCGAGCACGTGTTCACCGCGCCGTATTTCACCACGTTCCTGCTGCGTCGGCTGCTGCGCGAATACGATGCGGGGCGCGCACCGCTGCTGGACGATCCGGAACGCTGAACCGCCCGCCGGCCGGAGTCACGTCTCACTGGTCGGCGGGGACTGACTGGCCGGGGCAGGCGTGGAGGACGGCGAGCATCGCGTCCTTTTCGGCGGACGTGACGGTCAGACCGTATTTCGATTTGACGCCGATCTGCCGCGCCACGTAGTCGCAGCGGTAGGCGCCGTTCGTCGGCAGCCAGTACGCGGCGGACGCGGACCCCTTCTCCTGATTGGCGGGGCCATCGACCGCGAGCAGATTGTACGGATCGTTGCCGTAGCGGTACCGTTTCGCCGTGTCCCAGCCGCGCGCGCCCGACTGCCACGCGTTCTCCAACGCGACCACATGGTCGATCTGCACGGCGGCGGACGTCGTCGCACCACGCGTGAACTGAATGGTCTTGCCGGTGTACGGGTCGTCGAGTGTGCCGGACGCGACCGTGCACGCGTACCGGCCGGTCGCGCCCTTGAACGTGACGTCCTTCAGATCGCGGGCGAGAATGTCCTCGCGGATGTCGCAGCCGTCGCCGTCATCGTCGGTCTCACGGTAGCCGAACGCGTCACGGCTGTAGCCGGACGCGTTCGGCTGGTCGTCGACGGCGAGCGTGGCGAGCACGTCGGCGGCCTGTCCGGTCGCCGCCCTCTCGCCGGTGATGCTCGCGACGGTCGGGCTGATCTCCGGCAGGCCGAGACCGACCGCCGCGCCGGCGAGCGCGGCGAGGATGACGAGAATCAGCACACGCTCGACGAGCCGTTCCGCGCTGAAGCGGCGACGACGAAAGCGCGAATGATGACGACGACTCACGCGTAGGTGAAGGTGAGGGGGTCGTGGCCGGCGCGGGTGGGGCCGTCGAGCGCGTCGATCGCGGCGTGTTCGGCCGGTTCGAGCACGAAGCCGAACAGGTCGAGGTTCTGGCGCTGACGGTCCGCGTGCACGGACTTGGGGATGATGATCGTGCCGTTCTCGATGTGCCAGCGCAGGATCACCTGGGCGGGCGTGACGCCGTGCGCTTCGGCGATGCGTTCGATCGTGCCGTCGCCGGCGTTGAGGTCGGCGCCGCGGGCCATCGGCGAGTACGCTTCGACGGCGATGCCGTGCGCCTTGCAGAAGGCGACGACCTCGCGCTGCTGCCACGTGGGATGCAGTTCGATCTGGTCGATGGCCGGCCATTCGCCGGTCTCCTCGTGCAGTCTCTCCAGGTGCTCGGGCAGGAAGTTGCACACGCCGAGCGTCTTGACGCGGCCTTCCTCGCGCAGCTTCGTGAACGCCTTCCACGTTTCGCCGCTGCGCCAGTCGAACGGCGTGGGCCAGTGAATCATGTACATGTCCACGTAGTCGACCTGCAGCTTGGCGAGGGAGTCGTCGAACGCCTTGAGCGCGGAATCGTAGCCCTGCTGGGAGTCGCGCAGCTTGGTGGTGAGCCACAGGCTCTTGCGCTTCTCGCCCGTGTTGTAGCCGGTGGCGGCGAGCGCGCGGCCCACGCCCGCCTCGTTGTTGTAGCCGGCGGCGCCGTCGATGTGGCGGTAGCCGGCTTCGAGCGCGCTTTCGACGACGGGCACGACGCCTTCGTCGTCGATGCGCAGCACGCCGAGGCCGATCTGCGGGATGAGATGCCCGTCGTTCAGGGTGACGAGGGGCGTGTGGAAGGTGTTCGCGGGGGTGTTCGTCATGATGGTTGTCTCCTTATCCGTCTTCCTCATCATAGGTGCCATCGTCGCCGTTACCGCCATTAATCACAAGTGCCGTGGCCCGCGGGAGGCGGGCGCACGGCACTTGGCGGATTGCTGTCACGTGATCGACGTCACGTGATCGACGTCACGGCGATTGCGATGAATCGCGACGATCGCGGCCTACAGGCGCTCGAGCAGCTCCTTGACGGCGTCGGCGGCCGGGACGACCACCTTGTTCTCGCCGTCGCGGTCGCGGATCTCGATGGTGCCGTCGTTGACGAAGTCGCGGCCGACCACGGCGATGACGGGCACGCCGATGAGCTCGGCGTCCTTGAACTTGACGCCCGGGGAGACCTTCTTGCGGTCGTCGTAGATGACCTCGACGCCGTTCGCCTCGAGCTCCTCGACCAGCTTCTCGGCACCGTCGAACGCCTCGGCATTCTTGCCGGTGGCGACCACGTGCACCTGGGCGGGGGCGCAGACCTTCGGCCAGGCGAGGCCGCGCTCGTCGTGATGGGTCTCGGCGATGCAGGCGAGCACGCGGGAGACGCCGATGCCGTAGCAGCCCATCCACACGGGGACGGCCTTGCCGTTCTGGTCGAGGACCTTGAGGTCCAGGGCCTTCGAGTATTTGAGACCGAGCTGGAAGACCTGGCCGATCTCGACGCCGCGCTCGAAGCTCAACGGGCCGGAGCCATCCGGGCTCATGTCGCCGTGGCGGACCTCGACGGCCTCGACGGTGCCGTCAGCCTCGAAGTCGCGGCCGTAGACGAGATCGTAGTAGTCGACCTCGTGCTCGTCGGCGCCGGTGAACCAGGCGGAGCCCTTGACCACGTGGGCGTCCACGAAGTAGCGGCACGGGTTCTCGACGCCGGCCTTCTCGGCCTGCGGGCCGAGCACCATCGGTCCGATGTAGCCGAGCACCAGCTCCGGGTGCTTCTTAAGATCGTCCTCGGTGGCCTCCTCGATCTCGGCGGGCGCGAACTGCGCTTCGAGACGCTTCATGTCGACCGTGCGGTCGCCGGGCACGCCGACGACGACGACTTCGCGCCACGGCTCGTCGTGATCCTCGTCCTCGGGGTGCTTGATGGTGATCGCCACGTTCTTGAGGATGTCGGAGGCGGCCCAACCGCGGCCGTCGGCGCGCGGATGGTCGGCGTCGGCGCGCTCGATCATCTTGTCGATGGTCTTCGCGTCCGGAGTGGCCTCCTTGTGCGCGGCCGGGGTGGCGGAGCAGTCGACCTCGGGCAGTTCGGGCGTGTGCAGCGCCTCCACGTTCCACGCCTTGCCGGACGGGGCGAGCGCGAACGTGTCCTCGCCGATCGGCATCGGCGCGAGGAACTCCTCGGACGCGGAGCCGCCCATCGGGCCGGACATCGCGAACACCGGCACGTACTTCAGATCGAGACGCTGGAAGACGCGCTCGTAGGCGCCGCGCTCGTCGTAGTACGCCTTCTTCAGTCCCTCCTCGTCGATGCTGAACGAGTAGGCGTCCTTCATGACGAACTCGCGGCCGCGGATCAGGCCGGCGCGCGGGCGGAACTCGTCGCGGTACTTGGTCTGGATCTGGTAGAGCGTGACCGGCAGGTCCTTGTAGGACGAGTACATGTCCTTGACGAGGAGGGTGAACATCTCCTCGTGGGTCGGGGCCAGCAGATAGTCGGCCTTGTGGCGGTCCTTGAGACGGAAGATGTTGTCGCCGTACTCCTCCCAGCGGTGGGTGGCCTCGTACGGTTCACGCGGCAGCAGGGCCGGGAAGTGCACCTCCTGGGCGCCGATGCCGGCCATCTCCTCGCGGATGATCTCCTCAATCTTGTTGAGGACCTTCAGGCCCAGCGGCAGCCAGGTCCAGATGCCGGGGGCGGCCTTGCGGATGTAGCCGGCGCGCTGCAACAGCTTCGCCGAATCGACGTCGGCGTCGGCGGGGTCCTCGCGCAGCGTGCGCAGGAACAGGGTGGACATACGAAGGGTATTGGAAGTCATGCGCTCCACGATATTCAAATCAACCGACAACACCGACGACAACACCGAACCAGCCGACGGCACCGATTCGACCGATAACACCAAACCAACCGATGACACCGGTTCGACCGCAACTCCGAATCATCCAACGACGCCAAACCAATCGATGCGGCCCCCGGCACCTCATGTCCCACCACCCTTCAGCGCGACTATTCCCGGAAATCAGCCTACTCATCCGGGAATCCTCGCGCTGACGACGTCCCAGCGCAAAGAATCTCGGAAAATCACCGCGTCGGCCGGGAATCCTTGCACTGACACGGGCTCAGCACAACTATTCCCGGACGAAGCCGCATATCTCCGGGAAAAGTTGCGCCGAAACGATAGGAGCGGTCGATTCCGGGGGCCGGACCGGCAGCGGCACCAGCACGGGCACCAACACTGGCAGCAGCGATACCGGCATCGGCATTGGCACCAAGCGGCATCGGCGCTGGCAACGGGCCGTGACGAATCTTGGAATTTCGTCAGCCACGTGGGAGAATGGACGGGGACATGCGAAGGGGACACGCAATGACGCAGCAGCAACCACAACCGGCACCACCGCAATCACCGGCATCACCACAATCACCGGCATCATCGACTCCGACATCGACGCAGCCACCACAATCACCACAATCGTCGCAATCACCGCAATCGACCGCGCGAACGGGCGCGACCGCGCAACCGCCGCACCGGTCCACCGTGCAGACGCTGCTGCTCGCGCTCGGCGTCGCACTCGTCGTCATCGCCGTGTTCGCGTTCGCATGGTTCGCCTACGGACTGCTCGGCGACGTGGGCCGCGCCGCATGCGTGAGCGCGGTAGGCGCAATCGCCGTCGGCGTGGCCGTCGCGCTCACGCCGCGGCTGCGCGTCACCGCAGAAGGCCTCGCATGGGCGGGACTCATCGCGCTCGCCATCGGCGCGATTCTCGTCTCCACGATCAACGAACCGCACATCGCCGGCAAACCCGCATCGTTCATCTGCGGCGCGATGCTGTTCGTCGTCGCGGCGGCGGGGCTCGGACTGCGGCGCATTCCGCTGCCCGGCGGAATGCCGCCGCTGCGCGCGTACTCGCTGTACGCCGTGTTCGCGATGCCGTTCGCCGTGCTGATGATGGCGTACGCGCTGCCCATCGACGACGATCCGCAACGCATCGTCGTCCAATGCGCGCTCGCGGGCGTGACGGCGACGCTGCTCGCCGTCACGTTGCCCGCCGACGCGCGACGGACCATACCCGACTTCGAAGCGATCGCCGCGCTCGTCGTCGCCACGGTGATCCTCGCCTTCGGGTCGATCGAATTCGCGATGGCCACCGACTACGGGCATCTGCTGTGGGGGTCGGCCGCGCTGCTGCCCGTCATGGTCGCCGCGTGGCTGGGCGTGCTCGCCGTCACGTACGTCCGTACGTCGGTGCGCGACGGGCGTCCGCTGCCGACCGGACTGCGGTTCGTGCCGGTCAGCGCGATCATCTGGGTGCTGGCGGTCTCGACCACGCTGGTCCTGCGCATGTTCCCGCTGACCATGCCGTCGGAGACCCGGCGCATGTGGGCGTATCTGCCGGCGATCCTCGTGGCCTCGGCGGCGGCGATCGCCGCGTGCGTGATGCCGGGGCCGCGGGAGGAGGATACGTCTGAGCTTGAGGCGGGCACGCTTGAGGCGGGCACGAGCGCCGGGGCGGAAGCAGCTGGGGCGGGTCTGCCGGCGGCCGGGAAGGATGTGAACGGGACTGACGCGGCCGGGAAGGATGCGACCGGGAAAGGCGCAACTGCCGAGAAGGCTGGCGGCAGGCCGGTCGTGAGTCTGGCGGAACGGGTGGCGGCCGCGTTGAACGGCGCGATCGTGCTGCTCATCATGGTGTGCGGCGAATTCGGACGCGACGGGATTCCGGCGCTCGTGACGGCGATGGCGGCGTTCGTGGGGCTGCTGGCCGCGACGGGATGCGCGTGGATGTGTGCGGCCCGGCCGGCGCGCAGGCTCGAACGGGTGCGGAGGGAGATAGTGACAGGCGGTCTGGAGATGATCGGGGCGAGGCCGGTCGGGCCTGCGCCGACGGCGGGACCGGCGGTTGCGGGACCGGCGGTTGGTGCGATGACGGGGGTGCCGGTCGCAGCGCCTCCGACGGCGGGACCGGCGGCCGGCGCGGTGACGGGGATTCCGGCCCCAGGACCGACGGCCGGCGCGGTGACGGCGCCTCCGGTCGCGGCGCCTCCTGTTCCGGGGGTTCCCGGCGCTGGGGTTCCCGCTTTGCGATACCCCGTGTATCCGGCGAATCCCTATCCAACAAACCACTATCCGGCGGCCGTACATCCGACGGGACCTTATCCGGTGCAGCCTTATCCGGTACAGCCGCATCCGGTCGGGCCATATCAGGCGGCGTCGTATCCGGCGGGCTCATATCCGACTGAACCGTATCCGACCGGACCGTATCCAGCTGAACCGTATCCGGCCGAATCCGGCTTCGCTTCCGCGAATCATCCCGGATATGGACGACCGGCTGCACCGGCGCAACCGATGGCATCACCGCAACCGGCACCATCCCCGCAGTCGGCACCATCCCCGTCTTCGACGGCACCGGTGGCTCCGATGCCGGCTCCGGTACCGGCTCCGATGCCGAATACGCCTCCGATGCCGGCTCCGCAGCCGCAGATGCCCGCACCGCGCACGCTGGCGATGCTCCCGCACCCTCAGCAACCCCAGCAGCCCGTGATCGTGACGAAGGCGCGGGGCGTGGACGTGGCCGGGGCGATCGTCACGGCGTTCGCCGCGCTGGCGACCGTGTTCCTGTTCCTCAACACGCTGATTGCGCCGCGGCCGTATGCGCCGGCCGACCTCATCTGCGGAGCGGTCGGCGTGGGGGCGCTGGCCGTCGGCATCCGCTGGCTGATGGTGTGGCCGCGCGTGCGCAGTTGGACGGCCCTGTGGCCGGCGCTCACCCTGCTCACGGTGCCGTCGCTGCTGGTGAGCTGGACTTCGCCGCTGTCGTTCCCGAGGGCGCTCATCCTGTTCGGCATCGCGCTGGGCATGCTGCTGTGGGGTGCGCTGCGCGGGCTTCAGGCACCGCTCATTTACGGCACGGCGGTGCTGGTGGTGCACATGATCACCGTGCTGTGGCCGTGGCTGGCCGTGTTCTCCCGCCAGTTCTGGTGGGTGTGGCTGCTGATCGGCGGCGTGGTGCTCATCGTGGCGGCCGCCCGCTACGAGGCGAGCCTGCGGACGATGCGGACCCTCGCCGTCCGCATCAGCCAGCTGCGGTAGGGGCCGGCGGGACCAAGCGCCAATCGTCACGTGAATGCATCACACGAATGTGCATGATCGAGGTGGTGATGTGCATGGTCGAGAGGCGAATGTGTATGGTTCGGGCATCAATGTGCATGATTCAGCCGGTGATGTGTAGCTCGCATGCGCCAACGTGTAGGGTGTGGTGCTGAAGACCGCCGTTCCCGGCACGGAATGGGCAACGGAAAAGCCCGGAATTCCGCCGAAATAGGTGTCGGCTCATCAGACCTTTCGTCGGATCTTCAGGGCCATGCCGCACAGGTTCATCCCGGAATCCTACAGGTTCGGCTATGAACCATGCACATTCGTCGCAGCACCATGCACGTTCGTAGCAAACCATGCACGTACACAGCAAAACCATGCACGATACCTGCCCCCTCTCGGCCCGCACCGAAGATTCTTCTGATTCCTCTTCGCCCCTCCCGTTGCGGCCATAGCGGCCGAGGAAGCGATACCCCGCGGCGGTTTCGACACGAAGCGCCTGGATTCACTGTCCGGAGAAAAACCACCCCGACGAACCTAGAATGGGATGGGGGTGGTCGATATGACACAGCCGAAAGTGTCGAAAGCACAAGCGAATCGTATCCGTCCGGCGGCGGTGGCGGGCGCGTTCTACCCGGCCGACCGCGTGGTGCTGAAGCGGATGCTCGACCGTCAACTCGAGTACGGGCGCGAACTCGTCGCGAAGCTCGCCGGCGCGGATGCCGGCGCGCCTGTGACGGCGAGCGCGGCAAAATCCCCGGTCACGGGCACGGACGCAGGAGCGACAGCCCCGGTCTCGTTGCCGCAGGGAGCGACCCCGTTGCCGCATGGCGCGCCGAAGGCGGTGATCGTACCGCACGCCGGCTACGTGTACTCCGGTACGACGGCGGCGCTCGCCTATGCGCTGCTCGAACGTGGGCGTGGTCGCATCACGCGCGCGGTGATCGTCGGGCCGACACATCGTGTGGCGGTGCGCGGCGTCGCGGCCCCGAGCGCCGACGCGTTCGCCACACCACTCGGCGTGGTTCCCATCGATACCGCGTCGGAGAAGCGCGCGTTGGGACTCGCGCCAGACGATGCATCCGCCGAGCCGCTGACCTCCGGCATGCGCGCCACACCTGGAGCCCCCGCTCCGGCCCTGATCGTGAACGATCCGACGCATGCGCGCGAGCATGCGGTCGAGGTGCAGATCCCGTTCCTGCAGACCGTGCTCGGCCCGGATATCGAGATCGTGCCCCTGAACGCAGGCGATGCGAGCCCGCGCGAGGTGGGCGACGTGCTGCGCGCCCTGTGGGGCGGCCCGGAGACGGTGATCGTGATCAGCTCCGATTTGTCGCATTACCATCCGCAGGAGTACGCGCGGGCGTTGGATGACGCGACCATCGACGCGATCGGGCGGCTTGACGGACCGATCCGCCCGGACCGCGCGTGCGGCGCGTATCCGGTCAACGGCCTGTTGGATGTGCTGACGCGCGGGCTGGCTCCGGCGGCAGGCGGTCCGGCCGGCTCTTCGGCAGGCGGTCCGGCCGGTACCGCCAAGACGTCTTCGCCGTTCACGTTGCGGCTGCTTGGCCGGTCCACATCCGGCGATGACGGCGTGGTCGCGATCGCGGGCGAGGAACGCCCGGCGATGCGGAATCCCGATGAGGCGGTGGTCGGCTACGCGTCGTTCGCCGTGTGGGAGAACGACGAACCGCGCGGCGACACTCACGCCGACACCGATGATGCCGCCATCGTCGACGTGGGCGACTCCGCCACCGTCCATGCCGACGACGCCCATACCGACGATCCGCGCGGCAACGTGCTGTTGCGGTTGGCACGGGCGGCGATCCGCGAGCATCTCGGATTGGATGGAGAACCGGACATGGCCACCGCTTCGGAGGATTCCGTGACGTCGATCATCGCCGCGCACCCGTGGTTGGACGAGCCGGGCGCGAGCTTCGTCACGTTGACTGAGGGCGGCGAGTTGCGCGGGTGCATCGGCGCGTTGGAGGCGCATCAGCCGCTCGGCCGCGACGTCGCCGAGCATGCGGTGGATGCGGCGATCCATGATCCGCGCTTCTTCCCGGTCGTCGCGGAGGAGTATCCGCTGCTCGACGTGGAGGTGTCCGTGCTGTCGAAGCCGGAGCCAATCGTCGTCGTGACGCCCGAATGGCGGCGCGGCGACGACGGGCGCATGGTCGCCGTCCCGTCGGAGCATCCGGTGCGCTCGCGCAACGAGTTGGAGCGCGCGTTGCGTCCCGGCAAGGACGGTCTCGTCCTCACCGAACGGGATGGGCGACGTCGCGCCACGTTCCTGCCGCAGGTGTGGGAGCAGCTGCCGAATCCGCATGATTTCGTCGCGCATCTGCTCGCCAAGGCCGGCCTCGACGCCGCGCTCGACTGGCGCGACGGCGAGATCGTCTGCGAGCGCTACGAGGTGACCGCCTATGCCGACCACTGACCAAGTCCGGGGCACCTCCGAATCCCCCACATCCCCCGCCACAACCGATCCCGCCCTCGGCCGTTGGCAGACCCGCTTCACCGACGGCACCGACCGCGCGCGTTGCGAGCTGTGCCCGCGTCGGTGCGTGTTGAAGCCCGGCCAGCGCGGATTCTGCTTCGTGCGCTCGAATCACGGCGGCGCGATCTATTCGGACACGTACGGCCGCAGTTCCGGGTTCGCCGTGGACCCGGTGGAGAAGAAGCCGCTCAACCATTTCCACCCGGGTTCGAGCGTCCTGAGTTTCGGCACGGCGGGTTGCAATTCGGCGTGCCGGTTCTGCCAGAACTGGGATATCTCGCGTGCGCGTGACTTCGACCGTCTGGGTGTGGAGGCGTCGCCGGAGAGGATCGCGGCAGTCGCGGCCGACCGCGGCATCGGTTCGGTGGCGTTCACGTACAACGATCCGATCGTGTTCGCCGAGTATGCGATCGACACGGCGTGGGCGTGCCGGGAGCGCGGCGTCCACCCGATCGCGGTGACCGCCGGCTATATGGCCGCGCCGGCCCGCCCCGACTTCTACGCGGCGATGGACGCGGCGAACATCGATCTGAAGGGCTTCACCGAGGAGTTCTATTGGAAGGTGACCGGCACGCACCTGAAGGACGTGCTCGACACGATCGACTATGCGGTGAACGAGGCGCGCACGCCGGACGGCCGTCACGTGTGGGTGGAGTTGACGACGCTGCTCCTCCCCGGTCTCAACGACGACGACGCGCAGTTGCATGCGGAATGCGCGTGGATCCGCGAAACGCTCGGCCCGGACGTCCCGTTGCATTTCTCGGCGTTCCACCCGGCGTGGAAGATGACCGACGTGCCTCCCACGCCGCACGCGACGCTCACGCGCGCGCGGTGCATCGCGATGGATGAGGGATTGCGGTACGTGTACACCGGCAACGTGCACGACCGTGAGGGCGACACCACGTTCTGCCCGAATCCGGATTGCCGCGCCCCGCTCGTGGTCCGCGACTGGTACCGCATCATCAGAAACCGGCTGGGCGATACGGGCGGTACCACCGACACTACCGTCACCGCCCGCTGCCCCGACTGCGGCACCCCGATCGCCGGCCGTTGGTGAACCCGACGGGCGCCGGCGCTTACTGCACGTCGTTGAGGCCGTAGGCGACGGAGCCCGGTTGGATATCGCCGGCGAGCAACGTGTCCACGGTGACGATGTGGTATCCCTTCGCCTCCAGCCCCTTGATAATCCCCGGCAGAGCCTTCACGGTCTCGGGGTTCCCGTCGCGCAGGGAGATGATCGAGCCGGAGTAGACGCCGTCGAGCGTGCGCTTCTCGATCTCGGCAGCGTCGAGCTTGCCCCAGTCGCCCGAGTCCACGCCCCACAGGATCATCGCCTGCCCGTTCGCCTTGGCTTGGTCGCGCAACGTGTCACTCCACGCGCCGTCCGGCGGCCGGAACAGCGTGACCGGCTTGCCGGAAGCCGACGAGATCACCGAATCGGTGTCCTTGAACCATTTGGCGAGCTGACTGGCAGGCATCGCGTGCATCTGCGTGTGCCGCCATGACATCGATCCGACGCTGTGCCCTTCGGCGGCCATGCGCCCCACGAGCTTCACGTTCGACCCGCTGACGAACTGCCCCTGCAGGAAGAACGTGGCGGGCACGCCGGCCGCCTTCAAGGCGTCGAGCACCTTCGGCGTGGTCTGCTTGTTCGGCCCGTCGTCGAAGGTGAGGGCCACGCAGTCGGTGAAATGGCAGTCGAGCGGCATCAGCGCGATCACCTTGGCCGTCGCCTCGCTCAACGGCTGGATCTGCTCGTTCACGGCGTCGCTTTCGTTGGACGGCGTCGTGTCGAGCACGGCCTGCGCCGTGTCGATCGCGTTCTTGAGCGTGCCGCGCGCCGTCTCGTCCGCTTTGCCCGCGGACCGGTCGTAGGCGAGTTTTCCGCGCGCGATGAGCGTCGTCAACTGTTTGCGCGCATCCTGCGCGTTCAATCCGTCCTTCATCTGTTCGAGCGTGTCCGCGTCGTAGCGGATGGAGATGAGCCCGTCGGCCATGGCGCTCGCCGCGGCCGCGTACCGGTCGCCGAGCGCGGCGATGTCGGCGGTGTGCGCGTCCGCCGCGCAATCCTGTTTGGCGGGAGCGGTCACGTCGGCGTCGTGCATGTTGTCCATCTGCTGTTGGAGCCGGTCGCGTGACTCGCTGCCGGTGATCGACGCCGTGTCCTTGAGCAGCGCGGCGGCCTGCCGTGCGACGGGCGTGTAGCCGGTGAGCGTCTCCGTGTATTGCGCGCGTTCCCGGCGGCAGTAGGCGAGCGCGGACGCGTGGTTGCGCGCGTTGAGGTCGAGGATCGAGCGGGTGACGGCCACGCCGGCGAACACCACGCCCGCCGCGAACACGGCGACGAGCGCGGCGACGAGCGGCTTCGGCCGACGCCGCGCCGCCGCGGTTCCGCCGTCACCGATGCCCGTCACGGGTGCGTCCGTACCCGTACCGTTTGCGCCCGGCGAGTCGGTCGCGTCCGGAGTCGTGCCGTCGTCATACGGTTCCGCGGCGTCGTCACCGAGCTCGCGGAACATATCGTCCGCATCGTCGTCCGCTTCATCGTCCGTGACGTCGCCGTGTTCGATGTCGATTCGTACGTCATCCGCGTCGTCGATGTGCTTGTCGTCCGCCATGACACCCTCCTCCGCGATGATTCCTCATCCCATTGTCCCACACGATGCGCGAGGCGGGCGGATTGGTACCCCACCCGCGTCAACGAACGTGGACGACACAGGTTCGTTCCCCTGTCATCATGACTCGTTCCACGGTTTTCCACGGGAAAACACGGACGGATGCGGAGGGAACCGCGGCAGTCCGGGAGGGAACCGCGACCAATCCGGAGGGTGCCGTGGCAGATCGGAAGCGAGCGGTCGCCATTCCGCCGCATTCTCGTTTGGCAGGGGTGCTTCCCCATCGTTCTCCGGAGACAACTTGCGTATGAGGGGTACCTGAGGGTGCCTCATCGAGGTGCATTACGACCATTGCGGCACCTGCGCCCCGGATAAACCTTGATCAAGTACCCCTCGTAACGCAGATGGCAGTCCGGAACAGTGAGAATGCACCCCTGTCAAGCGAGAAAGAGAAGCCCGGCTCCAGACATGTCCTCCAAACCCACCCCTGCATGCCGAAATGCGAAGAACCCGTTACGGGCACGGCAGCCGAAGGCGGTCAGAAGAGCGCGGCCTGGGCGAATTCGTCGCCGGGGGCGGCTCCCCCGGGCACGCCGCCCGGCCCGAATCCGTCGTCGGAGCCGGCGCCCGGCTTGAACGCGACGGCACCCTGCCCGGCGAGCAGGTCGGAGGCGGCGGCGGACGCCTCCCTGAGGTCGCCATCCAAGGCGACCGCGTCGGGCGAGACCGTGAACATGCGGTTGTTGACGCCTTCGAGATACAGTCCGTCGAGCGATTCGACGCGGGAGAGCGCCACGTAGCCCATGCCGGGCGCGAACGTGTGTTTCAGATCCATGACGGCTCGGTCGAGCGTCATCCCCTGCGACTTGTGGATCGTGATGCCCCACGCGCAGCGCAACGGCACCTGCGAGACGGAGGCGAGCACGGTGTCGCCGTCCATCATCTCCCACGTGGCGGGTTTCATCGTGACGATGTTGCCGTTCTCGAATGCGACAATCGGCCAGCCGCCCTTGTTCTCGTTCGCGAAGCCGCGCACGGTGCCGAGCGAGCCGTTCACGAACTGGCGGTCGGCGTCGTTGCGCAGGGCCATGACGGCCGCGCCCTCCTTGAGCACGAGCCGTTCGGGGGCGAGCATGTTGCGTTTGAGCCGTTCGACGAGGTTCGCCGGTCCCGCCTGCTCGGCGTGGAACTCGTGGCTGTCGAGCATGATGCTCGCGAGCCGCAGGTCGTTGAGGTTGTCGGCCTGCCGGTTCACGGGGAACAGGTGCGTGGCGACGACGCCCGGTTCGGGCGCGACGCCGAGCCTGGTGACGAGCGCGTCACGGTCGGCGTCGTCGACGCGGCTTTCGCGGATGTGTGTGAGCACGGTGAGCAGGCGGCCGTCGTCCTGGCGATGCTGTTCGGTCAGATAGCAGACGACCGGGTCGAGCTCCGGCCAGACCAATGATTCGGTGGCGAAACCCTCCGGGTTGAGTCCGGCGCGCGCGTAGCGTTCGCGCGACGCCGTAAACTCGGGGCTCGGCGGGATCACGTCGCGGTTGCGGCCGGACACGGAGACGGGCGGCAGTTGGAAGAAATCGCCGGAGAGCACGACCTGCAGGCCGCCGAACGGGCGCGGATCGCGACGTATCTCACGGCACACCTGGTCGACCATGTCGAACAGCCACGCGTGCAGCATCGACACCTCGTCGATGACGAGCACGTCGGTCGCCTGGATCTTGCGCCTGCGCCGCGTCTTGATGGTTTTGAGCAGTTTCGCGTCGAGCACGTTGGCGAGGCCCACGCCGCTCCACGAGTGGATGGTCTGCCCGTCGACGTGCGTGGCGGCGATGCCGGTCGAAGCGGTCACGGCGACGCTCGCGCCGTCCGCGCGGGCCTGGCGGATGAACTCGTTCAACGCGTACGTCTTGCCCGCGCCGGGCGCGCCCGTCAGGAACACGTTCGCCCCGGCGTTCAGAATCGCCAACGCCTCCGACTGTCGCATATGTCCTGCGCCGCTCGGTTACTCGGACTGGGCGTTGAGACTGGTGGCGACGATCTCGTCGCGGATGCGCGCGGCTTCGGCGGCGTCCGGGCCGGGGGCGGCGGCCATGACGGCGGCGCGGTAGTAGCGCAGCTCGTCAAGCGATTCGATGATGTCCGCCAGGGCGCGGTGGCCGCCGTTCTTCGGCGGACGGTTCTCGTACACGGCCGGATACCAGCGGCGGGCGAGCTCCTTGAACGTGCTCACGTCGATGCTGCGGTAGTGCAGGTGGCTCATCAGGTTCGGCATGTAATGGTCGAGGAACTTCTTGTCGCTTCCGATCGTGTTGCCGGCGAGCAGCGGCTTGACGCCGTCCGGCGTGAATCGCAGCACGTATTCGGTGACCTTCTTCTCGGCCTCTTCGAGACTGAGGCCGTGCTCCCACTCGTTGATGAGTCCGGAGCGGGTGTGCATCTGGCGCACGAAATCGTTCATGTGCGCCGCGGCCTTGTCGCTCGGCTTGATGACGTAGTCGACGCCCTCGTCGAGCACGTTGAGGTCGAAATCGGTGGGGACGACGGACACTTCGACGAGCTCGTCGCCGCCGAAGATGTCGAGTCCGGTCATCTCGCAATCGATCCAGATGAGGCGGGAACCCTCCGCCGTGTACGTCTCCGCGTCATGCGCGTCCACCATCATGTGCCTCTTTCCTAGTTAGCCTATGCCTGAGCAGAACAGTACAGACTATACCGCGCAACGGACGGCCGGCCGTCGTCGCCCATCGCCCATAGCCCCCGTCTCGGCACAAGAAATCCCGGAAATCATCCCCATCATCCGGGAATAGCTGCGCTGACGTGGCGGCAGCACAATCATTCCCGGACGAGTGGGTTAATCTCCGGGAATAGTTGCGAACCTCCGGGAATACTTGCGCTGACCGCCTCCCAGCACAAGAAATCCCGGACGACAGGCAAAAAGGCGTGGGCCCCGCCGGTTGGAAACGGCGGGGCCCACTGTTGGAAAGGGAATGAAGGGAAGTGTGGTCTCTCCCGCGGCCCGTTCCTGACGGGCCGTAGGAGAAGTATGGGGCCTCTCCCGTGGCCCGCCGGAGCGGACCGCGGAAGTCGATGCGTGTTACTTGACGCGCTTGATGCCGAGGACGGCGATCGCGGCGATCGCGGCCATGGCGATGGCGGTCGGGAACACGAAGTTGTAGGAGCCGGTGGCGGCGACGATGCTGGAGGTGATCGCCACGCCGATGGCCTGGCCGGCGCAGGTGGCGATGTTCATGAAGCCGAGGTCCTTGCCCGCGGTCTCCTTGTTCGGCAGGACGTCCACGTTCAGCGCCTGGTCGACGGACAGGTACATGCCGTAGCCGAAGGAGGCGATGCCGCCGAAGAGGAACATGCCCATCTCGGTCGGGAAGATCCATGGCATGGCCAGACCGATGGCGAACACGGCGCAGGCGACGGCAATCGGGGCCTTGCGGCGGTGGAGAGCATCGGCGATCGGGCCGGAGATCAGGGAGGCGATGAGGGAGGCGACCATGGTGAGCGTGGAGATGACCACCATGGCGTTGGCGGCCTGCTTGTCGGTGTCGTGGATGTGGTCGGTCAGGATGTACAGCTGGTAGCTGAAGATCATCTGGTAGGCGACGATGAGGCAGGTGCGGCAGATGAACGCGCGGTAGAAGTCGCCGCAGTTCTTGAGCGGCGGGGTAAGGGATTCGAGGATGACCTTGCCCATGGACTTGGAGGTGTCCTTCGGGGCGTCCTTGCTGGACGGTTCCTTCGGGGTGAGGAACACGGCGAGCAGGCCGGCGGCGAGGGCGCACAGGCCGGTGCAGATGAAGCCGACCTCGACGTTCTCCATGAAGCGGGAGCCGATGAGCGTGCCGATGCCCTGGCCGATCACGCCGCCGCCGCCGATGGCCGCGGAGACGGTCGCACGGTTGGATTCCTCGACGCGGTCGGAGATGAGGGCGTAGATCGGGGCCTGCACCATGTTGAGGCCGACGAGGGCGAGCACGTAGAAGATGCCGATGAGGACGGCGGTGGACGGGCGGCTCAGCGACCAGAAGCAGACGCCGTAGATGAACGCGCCGGTGAAGATCCACGGGGTGCGCTTGCCCCACTTGCTGCGGGTACGGTCGGACAGCGCGCCGATGAACAGGGCGATGAAGATCGAGGCGATGGAGCCGGCGGAGTTGATCGCGCCGAGGGCGGCGGTCGACTCGACGGCGCCCATGCCGAGGTCCGCACGCAGTCGCTGCGGGACCAGCACGGACATCGTGCCGAAGAAGGCGACGCCGGAGAGGACGGCGAAGGCCATGAAGCCGGCGACGTAACGCCACTTCTCTGCCGGAGTGTTGCGGATCGGAGCCGCGCTTGCTGTTGTCATTGTTCTTTCCTTTTTCTCTGCGTTGAGTTTTGGGTAAGTCTGTGAGGGGGCCAAGAGAGGGGTCAGGCGAGCTGGATCCAGGCGGAGGTGTCCTGGGGGAGCTTGCCGTCGTCGGTCAGCGGGCCGGAGGTGAGGAGCACCTCACCGGCGGGCAGGTCGACCGGGTCGGCGCCGAAGTTGGTGATCGACGCCCAGCCGTTGGCTCGCTTGTAGGCGATCGTGCCGCCGGTGAAGCCGTTCGCGCCGTCCGGCTTGCCCGTGGAGCGGTCCTCGGGCAGCCATTCGAGGCTCAGGTCGTTGGTCTGCAGCTTGTGGCGCAGGGCCAGCGTGCGGCGGTACAGGTTGAGCATCGAGTCCGGATCGGCGGCCTCGGCGTCGGCGGCGAAGTCCTTGTACCACGCCGGCTGGGGCAGGTGGGCTTCCTCGGCCGGGGTGCCGTCGGCCTTGGTGGCCGGGGTGAAGCCGTAGGAGTTCGCCGGGTCGGCCGTCCACGGCAGCGGCACGCGGCAGCCGTCGCGGCCCTTGGTGGACGCGGCCTGCGAGGTGCGGTGGCCGGACGGGTCCTCGACGCGGTCCCACGGGATGTCGGCCACTTCGAACAGGCCGAGCTCCTCGCCCTGGTAGACGTAGGCGGAACCGGGCAGCGCCATCTCCATGAGAATCGCGGCGCGGGCGCGCTTGGTGCCAAGCGCCTTGTCGAGCGGGTAGGTGGTGCCGTCGCGCAGCACCCAGTCCTTGGCGAGCTGGTGGTATTCGCTGGTCGGCACCTGCGGCAGGCCGTAGCGGGTGGCGTGGCGCACCACGTCGTGGTTGCTCATCACCCACGTGGCGGAGGAGCCGGAGCGTTCGGCGCTTTCGATGCCCTCCTCGATGGCCTGGTGCATGTTGTCGCGGATCCAGTCCTTCTTGGCGAACTCGAAGTTGAAGATCTGGCCGAGGTCGTCCGGGCTGGCGTACAGGTACTGGCGGTTGGGCTGCACCCACGCCTCGGCGACGGCGAACGCCGGCGGGTTGTACTCGTTGAAGACCTTGCGCCACTCGTGGTAGATCTCGTGGACCTCGTCGCGGTCGATGACCGGGTGGGATCCGTCGTCCGGCTGGTCGGAGGTGCACCACACGACGTAGTTGTCGAGGTCGTCGCGGTCGAGGTCCTTGGCGAGGCCGTGGGCGACGTCCACGCGGAAGCCGTCGGCGCCGTGGTCGAGCCAGAAGCGCAGGGTCTTGAGGAAGTCCTCGCGCACCTCGCGGTTGTTCCAGTTCCAGTCGGGCTGCTCCTTGGTGAACATGTGCAGGTACCACTGGCCGTCGGGCACGCGGGTCCAGGCCGGGCCGCCGAAGTGGTTCTCCCAGTTGCTGGGAGGGATGTCGCCGTTCGGGCCCTTGCCGTCGCGGAAGATGTAGCGGTCGCGCTCCGGGGAGCCGGGAGCCGCGGCGAGCGCCTCCTGGAACCACGGGTGCAGGTTGGAGCTGTGGTTGGGGACGATGTCGACGACGACCTTGATGTTCCGCTCATGAGCGGCCTTGGCGAGCGCGTCGAAGTCGTCCATGGTGCCGAGCTTCGGGTCGACGTTGCGGTAGTCGTCCACGTCATAGCCGCCGTCGGCGAGCTGGGAGGGGTAGAACGGGCTGAGCCAGATGGCGTCGACGCCGAGGTCGGCGAGATAATCGATCTTCTCGGTCACGCCGGCGATCTGACCGAGGCCCTCGCCCTTGGTGTCCTTGAAGGAGCGCGGATAGACCTGATACACGACCGCCTGCTTCCACCACAGGGCGGGATCGGTGGCTTCGACCATGTGTTCCTCCTTGAATACAAACGCTTGCATGCAAGCGTTTCAACATGTTCTTCGTTTTCGTGACTATTGCATGATAACGCTTGCACAACGAAATGCAAAACGGGCTGCAATCGGCGTGTCGAACGGGTTCGACATTGACGGGAAATGGCTGATTTGCAATACTGCAAGCGCTTTTATATAATTCCGGTAAAAGCGCTTGAAACGCGTGGAGTATCGTAGTAACGGCGTCAATCCGAAGGTGGACGACGGCGTGGCCGCGGTACCGGCGCACCGTCGATGGATTCGCAGTCGAACATCAACAACGGTATGCGGTGGGACCGCGGGATGGCCGACGACGCCCGACGGTACGGACGATCACACGACAAGGAGGGACGGCTATGCCCGGCCAACAGACGGCGAGGACGACGATCGCGGACGTGGCGAAGGAGGCGGGCGTCTCCGTATCCACCGTATCGCGCGCGCTCAGAGGCCTCGACAAGGTCAATCCGGACACGCGCGCCCGCGTCGAGGCCGCCGCCGAGAAGCTTCGCTTCACCTTCTCGAAGACCGCCTCGTCGCTGGCGAGCGGCAAGTCGATGCGCGTGGCCGTGCTGCTGCCCAACGAGATCAACAGCTGGTTCAACTCGAACACCTTCGAAGGCGTGTACGAGGTGCTGTCGACCGAAGGCTACGACGTGGTCCCCTACGTGATGTGGGAGGAGGCCGACCTCAACCGCTTCTTCCACACGCTGCCCGGCACGCAGAACTTCGACGCGGTCATCATCACCTCGTTCATCCTCGACGAGCGCCAGCGCGAGTTCCTCGACACGCTCACCATCCCGATGGTCGGCATCAACGTGCCCTCCACCGAAGGCTTCGACGCGTCCATCCGCATCGACGACGACGCGGCCATGCACGCCGTCGTGCGTCTGCTGCGCTCGCTCGGCCACGAGTCGATCGCCTACGTCGAGCAGCCGGTGCAGCCCTCGCCGTTCACGTGCAGCGACGCGGTGCGCATGGACGGCTTCCTCGACGCCGCCGAACAGCAGGGCTACGACGAGGAGCACATCCTCACGATCCCCTCGCTCTCCCGTCTCGGCGACGACGGCGACGAGGAGGCGCAGGAGTCGGTCGGCGGCGAGACGGCCGCGATCTCCGGCATCGCCGCGCAGCTCGTCGGCGCGATGAGCCGTCCCACCGGCATCTGCGTCGAGAACGACCGGTGCGCGGTCCTGCTGCTCAAGGAGCTGCGACGGCTCGGCTGGCGCATCCCCGAGGAGGTGTCGCTCGTCGGCTTCGACGGCGACAACGTCGGCGACGTCGTCGACCTGACCACCGTGCGCCAGAATCCGGTGCAGCTCGGACGCGCCGCCGCCGGCAAGGCGCTCGCGCTCATGCGCGGCGACGAGCCGGACGAGGCGCACACGGTGGCGCCGACGTCGCTGCTCATGCGCGCGACCACGGCGCGGCTCACGGCGTGAGCGCGTGGCCGCGCGCGTGACGCGACGACGCATGGACGGCGCGACGACGCCGCTCCCCCGAAACGCGACGTGGGGTCCCACCCGAAACGGTGGGACCCCACGTCATGCGTTATACGCTACCCGACTGAACGCGCCGATCAGTTGGCGTGGAAGCCGGAGTAGTTCGGCGCCTCGGCCGTCATCACGATGTCGTGCGGGTGCGACTCGCGCAGGCCGGCGTCGGTGATGCGGATGAAGCGGCCCTTCTCGGCCATCTCGCCGATGTTGTGGGCGCCGATGTAGAACATCGACTGGTGCAGACCGCCGAGCATCTGGTAGAGCACGGCGTTGAGCGGTCCGCGGTACGGGACCTCGCCCTCGACGCCCTCCGGCACGACCTTGTCGTTGGAGGTGACGTCGGCCTGGAAGTAGCGGTCCTTGGAGTAGGACTTCTTGCCGCGCGGGGCCATCGCGCCGAGGGAGCCCATGCCGCGGTACAGCTTGTACTGCTTGCCGTGCAGGAGCACCTTCTCGCCCGGGGCCTCCTCGCAGCCGGCGAGGGTGCCGCCGAGCATCACGGAGGACGCGCCGGCCACGAGGGCCTTGGCGATGTCGCCGGAGTAGTGGATGCCGCCGTCGGCGATGCAGGGCACGCCGGCCGCACGGCAGGCCTGGGCGGCCTCGTACACGGCGGTGAGCTGCGGGACGCCGACGCCGGCGACCACGCGCGTGGTGCAGATGGAGCCCGGTCCGATGCCGACCTTGACGGCGTCGGCGCCGGCGTCGATCATCGCCTGCGCGCCGGAACGGGTGCCGACGTTGCCGCCGATGATCTGCACGCCGTCGAAGGCGGAATCATGCTTGAGGCGGGAGATCATGTCGAGGGCGAGACGGGCCTCGCCGTTCGCGGTGTCGACGACGAGCACGTCGACACCGGCCTCCATCAGGGCGGAGGCGCGCTGCCAGGCGTCGCCGAGGAAGCCGACGCCGGCGGCGACGCGCAGGCGGCCCTGCTCGTCCTTGGTGGCGTCCGGGTACTGCTCGGTCTTGACGAAGTCCTTCACGGTGATCAGGCCGGTCAGGTGGCCTTCGGCGTCGACGAGCGGCAGCTTCTCGACCTTGTGCTTGGCGAGCAGGTCGTGCGCGTCCTCCTTGGAGATGTTGGACGGGCCGGTGATGAGGTTCTCGCGGGTCATGACGTCCTTGACCTTGAGGTGGTCGTAGTCCTCGGACGCGATGAAACGCATGTCACGGTTGGTGATGATGCCGACGAGCTTGTTGTCCTTGTCGACGACCGGCAGGCCGGAGATGTGGAACTTGCCGCACAGCTTGTCGAGGTCGGCGAGGGTGACGTCCGGGTTCACGGTCAGCGGGTCGGTGATCATGCCGGACTCGGAGCGCTTGACGACGTCGACCTGGGCGGCCTGGTCGTCGATGGAGAGGTTGCGGTGCAGCACGCCGATGCCGCCGTTGCGGGCCATGGCGATGGCCATCTCGGACTCGGTCACGGTGTCCATGGCGGCGGAGAGGACCGGGGCCTTCATCGTGATCTTGCGGGTCAGATGGGTGGTGGTGTCCACCTCGGAGGGAATGACGTCCGTCTCGTTCGGCAGCAGCAGGACATCGTCATAGGCGAGGCCGAGCTTGGCGAAGATCGGAGGGAGCGGAGCGTACGCGGACTGCGCGTTCATATCGGGGTTTGTAGCCATGCGTCCACTATAAGAACGTGGGGTGACGTAATACACAATCCTGCGTTATGCGGGCGTTCCGCCACGCCGTGGGCGGAGTGGGCGGAGTAGGCGGAGTGGGCGGAGGCCCGGCGAGGCGTGGGGACGCCTCACTTGCCGGATTCCCCGTCCTCGTCCGGGTCGCCGATGGCGATGCGCCCGGAGGCGTGCTCGGCCCTGGCGACCGCGTCGCGCGCGTTCTCCTCCATGATCTCCGGCAGGCGGCGTTTCAGGTACGGGTACATCGTGGCGACGGCGAGCACCGCGCCCACGACGGCCATGCCGACGGCCACATGCCACGCCTTGAAGAACAGGATCATCAGCGAGCCGAACGAGATGAGCGCGGCCCACGACCACAGGATCGCGACGGCGCCGCGCACGCTGTGGCCGATGCGCAGCATGCGGTGGTGCAGGTGCATGCGGTCGGGGTGCATCGGCGACTGGCCCTTCGCGAGCCTGCGCACGATCGCCAGACACATGTCGAGCACGGGCAGGAACAGCACGAGGATCGGCAGCAGGATCGGCATGAACACGGGCAGGTACATGCTCGTGTGCACGGAGGCCGGGTCGATGCGGCCGGTCATCACGATCGACGCGCAGGTGATGAGATAGCCGAGCAGCATCGAACCGGAATCGCCCATGAACAGCTTCGCCGGATGCCAGTTGTGCAGGATGAATCCGACGCAGATGCCGACAAGCGCCACGTCGATGAGCGTCGCCATCGAGGCGTAGGAGGGCGACGTGCGCGCGAGGATGTACGAGTAGATCGCGAACGCGATGCCGCCGATCGCGACGATGCCGGAGGCGAGGCCGTCGAGGCCGTCGACGAAGTTGACCGCGTTGATCGACGCGACGATGAGGAACGCGGTGATCGCCATCGACAGGCTCGGCGAGGCGGTGACGAGCGAGCCTAGCGGCAGGGAGATGATCTGCAGACCGCCCCATGCGACGAACACGGAGATGAGCAGCTGCCCGGCGAGCTTGAGCATCCAGTCGAGGTCCCACAGGTCGTCGGCCATGCCGAGCAGGCAGATCATGACCGCGCCGGCGAGCACGACCCACGGCAGGTGGCTGCCCTGGAACAGGCCCTGGATGAAGCTGATGTGGCTGGCGAACAGCATGGCGACGGCGAAGCCGAGCATCATGCCGAGGCCGCCCATGCGCGGCGTCGGGATCGTGTGGACGTCGCGGGCGCGCACCTCGCCGACCGCGCCGATCTCGATCGCCACATGGCGGATCAGCGGGGTGAGCAGGTACGTGGCGCCGCCGGCGATGGCGGCGATGAACAGGTAGATCCTCATGCGCCGAGTCCTCCACCGTTGACGTGCAGCGCGGCGCGGATCTCGGACTGGCCGATCACGCCCTCGCGCAGGATGGCGATGCCGTCGCGCTCGTGCGGATCGGCGGCGACGACGGTGCTGGAGACGTGGCCGGGCGTCGAACCGCCGTCGAGATACAGGGCGACGGCGTCGCCGAACGCCTCGACGGCCTCGTGCACGCTCTGCGCGCTTTCGTCGCCGGACAGGTTCGCGCTGGACGCGGCGAGCGGGCCGGTGGCCTTGAGGATGCGCAGCGTGAGTGCCGAGTTCGGCACGCGGATGCCCTGCGTGCCGTCCTTGGCGACGGTCTTCAGCGTGCAGCCTTCGCGCGCGACGGCGATCGGCGAGAACGCGCCGGGCAGGAAACGAGCGGACAGACGGTTGAGCGGGGCGGGCAGGTCGAGGCCGATCTCGTCGAGCTGGTCGGTGCCGGCGAGCAGCACCTGCAGGGCCTTGAAGCGCGGGCGGCGCTTGAGCTCGTAGATGCGGTCGATGGCACGGGTCGAACGCGGATCGCCGGCGATCCCGTACACCGTGTCCGTGGGGATGACCACCAGTCCGCCGTCCTTCACGATGGCCGCCGCCTCGCGCAGCGCATCGTCGTCGATCGCACGAATCTCACTCATCGAACGCCTCCTGAAACCTGTCTGACACAATCCATCATTGCACCATCGCACCTCGACCGCCACATATGACCCGTTATGTACGGTCGTACATCTAAGCTGAATCGCAACCACGCGACATCCGTAACGCAAAGGAGCATCATGACCGACGTCACCACCGATGACAACGTTTCCAACGATTCCGCCGCATCTTCCGCCGCATCCGACTCCCCCGTCTTCGCGGTCCCGCCCGTCGAACTGCCGACGCCGCGCCGCTCCGAACGCGAGGAGATGCTCGACGGCAGACTGTACGACGCCTCCGACCCGGAACTCGACGAACTGCGCCGCAAGGCCGGCGACCTGTGCACCCGCTTCAACGCGACCTCCCGCCACGACGACGCGACGCGCGCCGCGATCCTCGACGAACTGCTGCCCGGCCACGGCGCGAACCTCGACGTGATGGGCCCCGTCTTCTTCGACTACGGTTGCCACACGCGAATCGGCGACCGCGTGTTCGCGAACTTCAACTTCACCGTGCTCGACTGCGCGCCGGTCACGATCGGCGACGACGTGCTGTTCGGCCCGAACGTCTCCCTGCTGCCGCCGATGCACCCGCTTCGCTGGCAGGACCGCAACGTGCGCACGCGCGAGGACGGCTCCAGCTACGACTACGAATACGGCGAGCCGATTCGGATCGGCTCGAACTGCTGGTTCGGCGGCAACGTGACCGTGCTCGGCGGCGTGACGATCGGCGACGGCTGCGTGATCGGCGCCGGTGCGGTCGTCACCAAGGACATCCCCGCGAACTCGGTCGCCGTCGGCAACCCGGCCCGCGTGATCAAGACGATCACCGACAAGGACGCCAGCGTGTACCAGGACTACTGCCGGGCGTGACGTCGGATTCGGCCCCCTCTGACGAGGGGGCTCCCGGCGAAGCCGGGTGGGGGAGAGACAGGAGCGGCCGCAGGTCGCGGGAGACAAGGCATCGGCCGAGGGCCGATTCGATTTTCCCGCGGCCTGCGGCCGCTCTTCTTCTCTCCCTCTGTCATCGCTTCGCGATGACGCCTCCCTCGTCAGAGGGAGGCGGGAAACGGCGCTCACGCGCCGAGGTAGGCCTTGCGGACCTTTTCGTCGTGGAGGAGGTCGGAGGCCTTGCCCTCCATCGTGATGCGGCCCGTCTCGAGCACGTAGGCGCGGTCGGCGATGGACAGGGCCATCTTCGCGTTCTGCTCGACGAGCAGCACGGTGATGCCCTTCTCGCGCAGCGCCACGATGATGTTGAAGATCTCCTTGACGAGCAGCGGCGACAGACCCATCGACGGTTCGTCCATGAGGATGGTCTTCGGATGGCTCATCAGGGCGCGGCCCATGGCGACCATCTGCTGCTCGCCGCCGGAGAGCGTGCCGGCCAGCTGGCGGCGACGCTCCTTCAGGCGCGGGAAGTAGTCGAACACCATCTCGAGGTCCTTGGCCATGCCGGACTGGTCCTTGAGGCTGAACGCGCCCATCTCCAGGTTCTCCTGCACGGTCATGCGGGTGAACACGTGGCGGCCTTCCGGCACGTGCGCCATGCCGAGGGTGACGATCTTGTTCGCATGCGTCTTGAGCAGGTCGTGGCCGTCGTAGACGATCGAACCGGACTTCGCCGGGACGAGGCCGGTGATCGTGTGCAGCGTCGTCGTCTTGCCGGCGCCGTTCGCGCCGATCAGCGAGACGATCTCGCCGTCGTTCACGGTCAGGCTGATGCCCTTGACCGCCTCGATCGCGCCGTAGGAGACGCACAGATCCTTGATTTCCAGCATCAGCGTGCCCCTTCCTGCATGGTCTTGGCGATGCTCGGTTCGGGCGTCGCGTGGTCGGTGGAGTCGGCTCCGGCGTCGTCGGAGTCGTCGGCGCCCAGGTAGGCGGAGATGACCTGCGGGTTGTTCGCGATCTCCTCCGGGGGTGCCGGAGGCGATCGTGCGGCCGTAGTCGAGCACCTGGATGCGCTGGCACACGCTCATCACGAGGCTCATGTCGTGCTCGATGAGCAGGATCGCGATGCCGAAGCGGTCGCGGATCGTGTTGATGCAGCGCAGCAGGTCCTCGGTCTCGGTCGGGTTCATGCCGGCGGCCGGCTCGTCGAGGAGCAGCAGCTTCATGCCGGTGGCGAGGGCGCGCGCGATCTCGAGCTTGCGCTGCTGGCCGTACGGCAGGTTCGCGGCCTGCGTGGAGGCGAGGCCGTCGAGGTCGAAGATCTTCAGCAAGTCCATCGCCTTGGCGTGCATCTCGTTCTCCTGCTTCCAGAAGCGCGGGGTGCGGAAGATGGCGCCGCCCAGACGGTAGCTGAACGATTCGTCGAAGGCTACGAGCACGTTCTGTTCGACCGTGAGCTGCTTGAACAGGCGGATGTTCTGGAAGGTGCGGGCGATGCCGGCGCGCACGACCTGATAGGTCTTCTTGCCGTTCATGTGCTGCCCGTCGAGCCAGAAGTCGCCCTCGGTGGGCTTGTACACGCCGGTCAGCAGGTTGAACACGGTGGTCTTGCCGGCGCCGTTCGGGCCGATCAGGCCGATGAGCTCGCCCTTGCGGATCGTCATGTTGAAGTCGGAGACGGCCTTGAGGCCGCCGAAGGTGATGCCGAGATGCTCGGCCTTGAGGATGGGCTGTCCGTTGTTCTTCGCGTCGGTCATCTCACGCCTCCTTCGTGTCCGTGGCGGTTGCGGCGGTCTCGGCGGTTCCGGTCGCGGCCTTCCCGGCGGCCTCCGCCTTCTCCTCGGCCTCGGCCTTCGGGTTGCGGAACAGCAGGCGGTTCACGAGGCGCGGCAGCGAGAACTCCCAGGAGCCGAAGATGCCCTGCGGGCGGAAGATCATGACGAGCACGAGCACCACCGAGTACGCGAGCATGCGGTAGTCGGCGAACGCGCGCAGCAGCTCCGGCAGAATCGTCAGGCCGACCGCGGAGACGATCGAGCCGGTAATCGAGCCCATGCCGCCGAAGACGACCATGATCACGTAGTTGATGGAGTTGAGCCAGCCGGCCATCGTCGGGTTGAGCGAGCCGATGTACTGGGCGAAGATGCCGCCCGCGATGCCGGCGAAGAACGCGGAGATCGCGAAGACGAGCACCTTGAGATACGTGGTGTTGAGGCCGGAGGCGCCGGCGGCGATCTCGTCGTCGCGGATGGCCTTGACGGCGCGGCCGTAACGGGAGCGGCCGAACATGAACAGCACCACGACGGTGATGATCATGATCCAGAACACGATGTACAGGTTGGCGGTGCGCTCGATGCCGATGAGCGCCTGGCCGGCCGCGCCCTTGTCGAGGCCCATGCCGCCGGCCACCTTGAGGTTCTGGATGACCACGCGGATGATCTCGCCGAAGCCGAGCGTGATGATGGCGAGGTAGTCGCCATGCAGGCGCAGCGCCGGGATGCCGATGAGGATGCCGAACACGCAGGCCACGATGCCGCCGAGCAGCGTGGTGACGAGGAAGCGCAGCGTCGGGTCGGCGAGCATGCCGTTGGCGACCATGTACTTGGAGGCGAGGGCCGCCACATACGCGCCGATCGCCTCGAAGCCGCAGCAGCCGAGCGTCAGCTGGCCGAGCACGCCGATCGTGAGGTTCAGCGAGGTGGTCATGATGATGGCGATGCAGGCGGTCATCATGATGCCCTTGATGTAGGAGTTGGCGATGCCGGACTCGCACAGCGCCATGACGACGCCGAACGAGGCGAGGATGCCGAGGAAGCAGACGAGGTACGACTGCCTCGTGGAAAGCATGGACTTCTTCATATCAGACCTTCTCTCCCTCGTTCTTGCCCATGATGCCGGACGGCTTGACCAGCAGCACGACGATCAGGATGGCGAACACGATGGCGTCGGAGAACGCCGAGGTGATGACGCCGCCGGTGATCGTGCCGATGTACGCCTTGGTGAGGCTCTCGACGAGGCCGATGGCGATGCCGCCGATCATGGCGCCCGGGATCGAGCCGATGCCGCCGAGCACGGCGGCGACGAACGCCTTGAGGCCGAGCATGGCGCCCATCATCGGGGAGACCTGCGGGTAGGCGGCGCAGTACATGAGCGAGGCGACGGCGGCGAGGCCGGAGCCGATCGCGAAGGTGAGGGCGATCGTGGAGTTCACGTTGATGCCCATGAGCACGGCGGCCTCCTTGTCCTCGGAGACGGCGCGCATGGCCTTGCCCTGCTTGGTGAACTTGACGAACAGCTGCAGGCCGACCATGATGACCAGGCCGAGCACGATCGTCAGGAGCGTGTCGCCGGGCAGCTTGAGCTTGCCGAACGCGATGGACGGCAGGTGGAAGATCGTCGGGACGGTCTGGAAGTCGGCGCCGAAGATGGCCTGGGCGCCGTTCTCCAGCAGCAGCGACATGGCGATGGCGGTGATGAGGGCGGTCATCGAATTGCCCTTCTCACGCACCGGCTTGTAGGCGGCCTTCTCGACGATGATGCCGACGGCCACGCACACGAGGACGGCCGGGACGATCGCCACCCAGGCGGGCAGGCCCATGGCGACGATGGCGGGAATGGTGAGCATCAGCACGTAGGCGCCGACCATGATGAAATCGCCGTGGGCGAAGTTGATCAGTCGGATGATGCCGTAGACCATGGTGTAGCCGAGCGCCACGAGCGCGTAGACGCTGCCGATCTTGAGACCGCTGAACAGCTGGCTGATGAACATGATGATCTGATCGGTCATCGCTCCCCCTTTCTTTCTGGTAGTCGTGGACGTCCCCACGAATCGGGGACGTCATGAACGGATGGTTATGGATGGATGAATCGAAAATCGAAAATCGAAAAACGGAAACAGGTAACGGAAAATCGAAAAAGAAATCGATCGGAAAAACGCAAAAACGGAGAGGGCCGGCGAAACCGGCCGCTCTCCTCGTTTGCGTCGCGTCACACGCCGCGACCCTGGTGGGCGGAACTCACTGGAGCGTGGCTCACTTGGGCTGGACGGTGGTGTTGTAGACGGGCTTGCCGTCCTTGAGCTCGAGCACGATCACGGACTTGGTCGGCGAGCCGGACTTGTCCATCGTGAACTTGCCGGTGACGCCTTCGAAGCTCATGCCGGCGACGGCGTTGCGCACGTCCTCGCGGGTGGCGCTCTTGCCGGCCTTCTCGATGGCCTGCTTGATCATGTAGATCGTGTCGTAGCCGAGGGCGGCGAAGGTGTTCGGATCGGCGTTGTTCTTCGACTTGTAGGACTTGATGAAGTCCTGCACCTTGGTGTTGGAGGTGTCGTCGGCCGAGTAGTGGGTGGTGTAGAAGGTCTTGTTGTACTGGGACTTGTCGCCGGTGAGCTTGAGGCCGTCGTAGCCGTCGGGGCCCATCACGTAGCCCTCGAAGCCGACGGAGCGGGCCTGCGGGATGATGTACGGGCCGGCCACGGAGTAGTAGTACGGGGCGTACAGGAGCTCGGCGCCGGAGGCCTGGATCTTCTGCAGCTGGGCGGAGTACTCGGTGTCGTCGGCGGAGGAGGAGCTCTCCTTGTCGACCACCTGCAGGCCGAGCTTCTCGGCGGCCTTGGCGAAGGCCTCGCCCACGCCGGAGGAGTACGGATCGCCGGTGCCGTAGAGCACGGCGACCTTCTTGACCTTCAGGTTCTCGGCGGCGAAGCGGGCGGCCACCTCACCCTGGTAGGAGTCCTTGAAGCAGGTGCGGAACAGGTAGTTGCCGGTCTCGATGGAGTCGGCGGTGGCGGCCGGGGCGATGGTGACCAGCTTGGTCTGGTCGGCCAGCGGCGCGACGGCGGCGGTGGTGGAGGAGATGGTCGGGCCGGCCACGGCGAGCACGTTGCCGTCGGCGGCGAGCTTGTTGTAGGCGTTGGACGCCTCGGTGGCGTCGCCCTTGTCGTCGAGGGATTCCAGCTTGACCTTCTTGCCGTTGATGCCGCCCTTGGCGTTGATCTCGGAGACGGCCAGCTCGAAGCCCTTGAGCTCGGCCTCGCCGTACGCGGCGGCGGTGCCGGAGTTGGTGGTCACGGAACCGATGGTGATGGTGTCGCCCGAAGCCGCGGAGCTGGAGCTGGAGGAGTCGTCCATGCTGCCGCCGGAGCATCCGGCGAGGGACATGGCCATGACGGCGGCCGCGCCGGCCGCGATCATCTTCTTGGAGAACATGACTGTTCTGCCTTCTTTCTTCTTCGTGAATTACGCATCGCGGCCACAAGCCTCCACCCGGTCCTTCCGGGATCGCCGGCCCGTGCGATGACGCGCATGATGTGCGCGCGGGACATCCTGGCGGTGTGCGGCCCGCACGGCTTGTGGCCATGCGCACGGCACCCGTGTCTCTTCTCTCACGATGCTTGCCGCCGACTGTTATACAGGTACGCCCGTACCGGCCGCAGTGCCGTTTCTTATTGTGAGACGAGTCACATTCGTGTCCGCGATGCGGTCAATTTCCACATCTCGGACATATCAGCCTCCCTCCGACGAGGGAGGTGTCAGCCGTCAGCCTGACGGAGGGAGAGACGCCGGGATCGTTACGCGCCGGCCGTCTCTCCCCCACCCGGCTACGCCGGGAGCCCCCTCAGCAGAGGGGGCCGAAATCCTATCTCTCGGCGAAGAGGAAGCGGGGGCGGCCGGTCCAGTCGTTCTCGGTGCGCGCGGAGGCGAAGCCGTTCGCGCGCGCATAGGCGACGAGCCGCTCCCCCTGCGTCACGTCATGCTCCATGACGAGCACGCCGCCGGCACGCAGCAGGCGCGAGGCGCGCAGCACGATCCGCTCGGGGATGAGCGCGCCGTCCGCCGAGCCGCCGTACAGCGCGAGCGCGGGATCGTGGTCGCGCACCTCGGGCTGTTCGGGGATCTGGTCGAGCGGCACGTACGGCGGGTTCGTGATGACGGCGTCGACGCGCCCGTCGAGCTGCGGGAGGGTGAGCGCGCTGGTCGCGTCGCCCAGTTCGAGATGGTAGTTGTAGCCGGCGGTCGGGTTCGCGCGCGCGACGAGGTCGCGGTTGCGTTCCGTCCACACGTAGGCTTCCGGCGACTTCTCGACGGCCCACACCTCGGCGCCGGGCACCTCGGTCGCGACGGCGAGGCCGATCGCGCCCGAGCCGGCGCACAGGTCGACGACGATCGGATGGTACAGCCCGTTGCGCGTGATCCAGTCGAGTCCCGCCTGCACGACGGTCTCGGTCTCCGGCCGCGGGATGAACACGCCCGGGCCGACCTTCAGATCGAGATAGCGGAACGGCGCATGGCCGGTGATATGCTGCAGCGGCTCACGCTTGGCGCGGCGCGCGACCATCGCGTCGAAGCGGGAGGCGACGGCGTCGAAGCCGTCCGCGTCGTCGGCGGCATCACCGATGGCGTCGAGCGGATCGCCCATGAGCAGCGCCTTGTCGACGTCGCGCAGCTGAACGCCCGCCGCCTCGGCGAGCAGGAGCTTCGCGTCATGCTCGGGCGTGTCGACGCCCGCCTCGCGCAGCCGCGCAGCCGCGGCGCGGATCATATCGTCGATGTCCATCATCACTTCTGGTTGGCGAGACGCTCGGCCTCGTCGGCCTGGATGTCGGAGTCGATCACGGCCTGCAGGTCGCCGTCGAGCACGGCGTCGAGGTTGTACGCCTTGTAGTTGGTGCGATGGTCGACGATGCGGTTCTCCGGGAAGTTGTACGTGCGGATGCGCTCGGAACGATCGAGGGAACGCACCTGAGAGTGACGCATGTCGGCGGCCTCAGCGGCCTCCTGCTCGTGCTTCATGGCGAGCAGGCGGCTCTTGAGCACGCGCAGCGCGGCGGCGCGGTTCTGGATCTGCGACTTCTCGTCCTGCATGTTCACGGTGATGCCGGTGGGCAGGTGGGTCATACGCACCGCGGAGTACGTGGTGTTCACGGACTGGCCGCCGGGGCCGGAGCTCATGAAGATGTCGATCTTGAGGTCCTTCGGATCGATCTCGATCTCGTCGTCGTCCTCGTCGGCCTCCGGGAAGACGAGCACGCCGGCCGCGGACGTCTGGATGCGGCCCTGCGATTCGGTGACGGGGATGCGCTGCACGCGGTGCACGCCGCCCTCGTACTTGAGGGACGCCCACACGCCCTCCTCCGGAGCAGGCGTGCCCTTGGCGCGGATCGCGACCTGCACGTCCTTGACGCCGCCGAGCTCGGTGCCGTTCTCCGACTGGATGGTGACGGTCCAGCCGCGCTTCTCCGCGTATCGGGTGTACATGCGCAGCAGGTCGCCGGCGAACAGCGCGGCCTCCTCGCCGCCGGTGCCGGCCTTGATCTCCATGATCACGTCGCGCGCGTCGTCCGGGTCGCGCGGGATGAGCGCGGTGCGGAGCTTCTCCTCGGCGGCGGGCAGCTCGGCTTCGAGCCGCTTCGCCTCGGCCGCGAAGTCGGGGTCCTCGCCGGCCATCTCGCGGGCGGCCTCGAGGTCATCGCGCAGGGAGAGGTAGGTCTTGTATGCGGAGACGATCGCGCCGAGTTCGGCGTGACGACGGCCCAGCTTGCGCATCTTGTCCGGGTTCGTCACCACCTCGGGGCTGGCCATCTCCTGTTCGATGTTCTGGTATTCCTCCAGCGCGGTCGCCGCCGCGGGGAACTGTTCGTCTGCCATGGTCGCTGTCTTCCTTGGAATCGGTATGGTGTTCGGTTTCGCGGTGCGCGGGCATACAAAAACGCCAGTCCTGCGATGGATGACGGGACGGTACGCCGAAGCGCGCCGACCCGTCTCGCGGGACTGGCGTCAAGTATGCTACTTGGTCTTCTTGCCGTAGCGACGCTCGAAGCGGGCGACGCGGCCACCGGTGTCGAGGATCTTCTGCTTGCCGGTGTAGAAGGGGTGGCACTTCGAGCACACGTCGACCGTCATGTGGTCGCCCTTGTAGGTGGAACGGGTGACGAAGGTGTTGCCGCACGAGCACAGGACCTCGACGGCATGGTAATCGGGATGGATACCCTGCTTCATGATGTCTCCTAAGGAATTCAGGTGACCCGGGTCGCCATGCCCCTATGGCTGGCGTGAACCGGAACCTAGTGGATGATAGTCCCCACCGCCGACACTTGGGACACGCCGAGCTCGGCCCCTCTGACCCCGAGGGGGCCGACGAACGGACAGTGCCCCCGCTGGGACTTGAACCCAGGACAAACACCTTATAAGGGTGCTGCTCTAACCGACTGAGCTACGGGGGCGACCCACACGATTGTACCGGCGGCGAGGACGGCGCGCGGCGCACCGTCGCGCAACACGCCGGAGCACCCAGCCAAAACGAACATCAATGTTCGTTTCAATGAAAAATCTACCATTGCAGATGATAGATTACGTAGTCATTCGCACACAAAGCGAAGGAGCCGCACAATACCGCGCACTCAGGTAAAGCTCGCGTTAACAAGGTCAAAAATCACGCATTTTCAATATGTTTAGCGCTCACAACGTGCTAACCTATATCGCAGATGTTCGCAAGAGCATCCCCAACAACAGACAAACGTTACAGTAAAACCGTACATTTTCTCACCACTGAATCGAACATCAATATTGTTCGATTCACGGTGGAAGGGAGCAGACATGGCAGAGCAAGCCAAGGAAATCACCGTCAACTTCGACATGTTCGACAAGACCCCGGAGGAGAAGACCGCCGAGGCCAACAAGGTCGCCAAGTCGTTCGGCATCAGCGACGAGGCCATCGCCGAGGTCGAGGAGTACAAGGCCAAGCTCACCCGCTACAACGCGTGGGATCTGCCGTTCATGGGCTACGTGAACGACGACGGCTACGGCTACGCCTACGTGCCGGACGCCGCCATCGTGCGTGAGCCCTACTGGGACGCCCACAAGGCGTTCCTCGCGCTGCCGGAGGACGTGCAGACCGCGTTCGCGATCCGCATGCTGTTCACCCACCGTCCGGTCGACCGCTACGGCGCCAGCATGTTCCTGCACTACCAGCGCGGCTTCAAGGTGAACTTCGTCGGCACCGGCGCCAACAAGTACTGATCCGCACCGCTTCACCGATGCGACGCAACGAGGCGTCCGCACAGACAACACCGAAGGGCCGTGGGCCGGACGTCGTCCGCCCCACGGCCCTGTGCGTTCCGGCGAGCCAGCACCGGCATCCGCCGGCTAACGACGCACCCGCGGCGCACCCGCACGCGCCATCTCCTCCCAATCGATCTTGAGTCGACGGTCCCGGCCGAACAGCATGCGCGCGTAGTCGACGTACCCCGGTTCCCACTCATGCAGCGAGGCCGCCACATGCACGCGGAACGTGTCGTCGTTCGGCGTATGCGCCTCATACAACGGCGTCCACGGCATACGCCACACGCCGCGCACCTGGGCGACGCGCCCGATGATCGAACCGCCGGTCGCGCCGTCGAACCGGCCGGCCGCCGCACGGTCATGGATCTCGATCATGCCGCCGCGCGCCAAGTCCTCTACCGTCACGACGCCGTCGGCGGCGTTTGCGGCGTGCACCCAGAACCACGAGGCGAAGTTCGAGACCGCCGTCTCGCACAGGTCCTGGTAACCGCGCTCCTTCACGTCGCCGCCATCCTCGCTTTCGCGCGCGGCGGCCACGACGAACGGCGTCAGCCCGGAGACGTCAAGATGGTAGTCGAACGCGAACCATTGGGCGAACGCGTCCTCCACATGCTCGTGGAAGGAGCGCGAACGCGTACGGAACGGGTTCAGATTCAGCTGGATGAAGAACTCGCGTCGCGCGTCCCCGTACGTCACCAGGTCGTTCTCCCGGAACAGCGACACCACCTTGTCGGTCGGAATCGTCGAGAATCCCGGATCGCCGCGCTCGCACCCGTCCACCGTCACTACATCGCACATCGTCATGGTCCTCCCCCTTCAGGGTCCTGCGGAAGGCGCCGTCGCCCTCCATGTGCGGCCCACCATAAGGCCCGCGTCACGGCCCGGGCAACCTCAGTAGTCCCGCGGTGCGGGACGGTGGACAACCCGGTGGACGAGCGGCCCGGCGTCCACATCGACGCCGCCGGTCAGTACGGCTGGTTGGCGTGGATGATGATGCCGCGTTCGTGTTTGAGGAACTGGCGGGCGGACTCATGGTCGACGTCGTGCGCGTCGGTGAGGCTCTCGTAGACGACGGCGGTCTGCGCGCCGCGGGAGAGGCCGGCGAACGCCGCGTAGGCATTCCACCCGTCCTGGGCCACGGCGAACGTCGGTTCCTGCACGTAGCCGTATCCGGCGGCGTTGCAGTAGCCGTTGAACGGCAGTCCCCACGCCCGGTGCGCGTCGAGTCGCCGCGCGTAATCGGCGGCTTCGGCGAACTCGGCGTCGGTCACGCCTGCGCGGCGCGCCAGTGCGACGGCGTGGTCGTGGTCATAGCCGCAGTCTCGCGGCGGAACGGGCAATGACATGATGTCCTCCTTGATTGACGGGTCCATGGTCTTGACAGGTCCATGGCCGCCATGATTCGGCGGCCATGGACCGGATTCCTCAGCTGCGGCGTCCCCTGCGCCGGCGTCCGGCCGTCAGCGCCGCGCCGGCCGCGCCGCACACGGCCGCCGTCAGCACGGCTATCGCGACCGCCGAACCGGTGGCGCTCAGACCGCCGGTCTTGCCGCCGGCACCGGTCTTGCCGCCGGCACCGGCACCACCGACGTCACCGGAACCACCGCCGGTACCGGAACCACCGACGTTGCCGGTACCGCCGATATCGCCGGAACCGCCGCTGCCTCCGCTGCCCGGCTTGTCCGGGTCGGGTGTCGGCTCCGGGTCCGGCTGTCCATCCCCGACGAACACGACCGTGTACGTGGCGGAACTCTCCCGATCCTCGCTGCGCACGACGACGCGCGCGGTCGGATAGGTCGTCGAGGCGGGCACGACGGTGACGCCGGGGTTGGCGGCCTCGTCGTACTCGGGTTCGACGGCCGGATAATCCCCGTCCGCCACGGTCCCGTCCGCCACGGTCCCGTCCATCGCCGTTCCTTCGATCTTGACCGTGTAGTCGGTCTTGTCGGCGGAGAATCCGTCGAGCGCCGCTCCCCCGACCTTGAGCCCGGTGAGCGCCGTCGAGGTGCCGGCGGCCACATCACGTTCATACGCCTCGATCTCGGTGATGGCGATCGCGCCGGAGTCCTTGTGCATGTCGAGTTCGAAGCGCGAGGTGTTCACGTTGTCGAACGTGTAGTCGACGACCTGCCCGCGACCTTCGGTGTCGTAGTCGACGGCCGTGGCCTGCTGGTTCGCGACGGGCACCATGTCGCCGGCGGCGTTCCTGTATTTGATGGCGATCGTGTCTGCGGGGCCGTCGATGCCGGACTTGTACCAGTACACGCGCAGCCTGTTGAAGTCGTACGCGGTCTCGTTGGCGAGTCCGAGGATGAAGTCCAGCTTCGCGTCCTTGGGGGTCGCGCCGTCGTCCAGTTTGTACGTGGTCCAGCGGTTCTTGCCGCTGCTGCGTTTGAAGCTGACGATGCCGTCGTTGACCTGCCCCACCGATTCGGCCGGCGAGGCGGGCGTGGAGCTCACCTGCGGGAACGCGTTGGTCTGGTAGAGGATGCGGTTCTCGCCGGTCTTCTCCTCGCCGGCGCGGATGCGCGCCCTCACCTCGCGCGTCACCGTCACGCCGTCCTCCTCGAAGGAGACGGCGCCGGTGGCGTCGGCGAAGCCGAGCTTCGCGACGGATGCGGGGTCGATCGGATTCCAGGCGACCGGTTGTTCGGCGTCCGTGCCATCCGTGTAGTAGACGACGGCGGTTTCGGGCAGCGTCGGCACGGCGCCGACCGGCGTGGCGACGGCGATGTTCTCGACGGCTGCCACGTCGCGCACGGTCACGACGGCCTCGGCAGGCAACGGCGTGCCGTCCACCGCGCCGGTCACCTTGGCGACGCCGACGCGCGTCAGGTCGAGTCCGGCCACGGCGGCCGGATCCCACCTGACGGCGCGCGTGCCTTCCGGCCCGGTCGCATACGTCACCTTGACCGAGTCCGGCAGCGTGACCTTGGCCGCGCCGACCATGACCGTCGTCCTCACCGGTTCGACGGCGGTGACGTCGCGGCCGGAATCGACGACGTTCACGGTGATGACGGTGGTCGCGGTCTTCCCACGATAGGAGCCGGTCACGGTGACGGTGGCCGTGCCCTTGCCGATCGCGGTCAGGGTCCCGCTCGCCCCGTCCGCCTTCACGTCGACGACGGTCTCGTCGTCGCATGCATAGGTGTAGTCCACGCCGAAGCCGATCTTCTCGCCGTTCTTGCCGGTCGCGGTGACGGTGATGCGGGCGTCGTCGCCGTCCTTGAGCGTGTATGCGCCGGAACCGTCGGCCTTCAGACCATCGAGGCCTGCCGTGAGGCCGGCGAGCGTCGACGGTTCGCCCGGTTTGACGTCGCCGACGGAGAGGGTGAGCGTCGCCTTGATCGTGGTGCCGTCGACCATGCCTTCCACGGTCACGACGCCCGTCTTCGCGTAGTCGGCGGGTGCGATTGCGTTCCAGGTGACCGGCAGCTGGGCGGTATGGCCATCGCCGTATACGGCGGTGACGGTGGTGGGCAGTTTCGCGCCCGGATCGACGCCGACGTCGGTGGCGCGGCGTTCGCCGAGCACTTCGACGACGGTATTCGCGTCGCCCTTCACGGTGCGTACGGTGGTGGTGCCGTCGGCGAGGCCGTCCGACTGCGCGTTCACCTCGATCGGCTTGCCGCTGCCGTCGGAACGGACGATGAGCATCGCCTTGCCGGAGAACAGGCTGCGATGGCTGGTCGTGTAGTCGCCGGTGGCGGTCTGCCATTTCTCGAGGCTGGCGCCGTCGCCGTTGTCGACGCCGGCGATATAGCCATTCCTCACGTCGAAGGTGACGGTGTCGTCGGCGTCGGGCACGGGCGTGCCGTCGAGGTCGGTGGCTTCGACGGTGATGAACGACAGGTCGTCGCCCGAATATCCGGAGTTGTCGATGAGGCGGCGGTCCGGGGTGAGCTTCAACGCGGCGGCCTTGCCGGCGGTCTTGAGCGTGTCCTCGGCGATCACGCCGCCCGTGGCGTCATTCCCCGCGTAGGCGACGGCCTTGAGCTCGCCGGGCTCGTAGGCGACGTCGTCCCACGTGAGGTAGAAATCGTTGCGGTCCTTGCTGTCGTCCACATCGATCGTGTTGCGGTCGGCGGCGGTGCGGTAGATGAGACCGAGCCGGGTGGTCTGTTCGTCGAAGTTGCGCACGCCGAGCGACTTGCCGTTGAGGAACAGTTCGACGCTTTTGGCGTTGGAGTACGCCTGCACGTCGATCTTCTGCCCCTTCTTCCAGTTCCAGCTGGAGGGCACGAGATGCACCATCGGATCGGTGGCGCGGTCGGTCCACAAGCTCTTGTACAGGTAGTACGAGTCCTTGGGCAGGCCGGCGGTGTCGACGATGCCGAAGTACGAGGATTTCGAGGCGATGGTCTCGCCTTTCGCGTTCGTGCCGGAGTCGCCCGCGTACGGGGTGGGCTCGCCGATGTAGTCGAATCCGGTCCAGTTGAACTCGCCGAGCGAGTAGTCGGCGGTCAGCTCCTGGTTCCAGGTGAGGTCCACCTCCTTGCCGTTCTGGTAGGCGTCGTAGGCGGACAGCTGCAGCGCGGAGTCGTCGCGTACGGACTTGATGTCGCCCATGATCGGGTCGTCGAGGTCGTAGTACTTGCCGCGAGACTCCAGGTGGGAGCCGGATTCGGAGGCGAGGTTGATCCAGTCGGGGTGCGCCTTGTGCCATTCGCTCATCACGCGGCCGCCGAGGTAGCTGTAGCCGGCCACGTCCACGTTGTCGAGCACGGTCTGCGCGGCGCCCATCTCACGGTAGTTGTTCATCGTGGTGGGGCGCGTGGCGTCGACCTCCTTGACCCACGCGTTGAGGTTCTCGTCGAGGTCCTTGTACTGGCCGGTCGTGGAGGCGACCTCGCCGAGCTGGGAGGCGGTGATCTCGTTGCCGATGGACCACATGATCACGGCGGGATCGTTCTTGTCGCGGTCCACCATGGTCTTGAGCTCCTTCTCGAGCCAGATCCTCCCCGCCCATTCGCCGTCGCCGGTCACGGTCTTCTGCGCGGCGGTGCCGAGGCCCTTGCCGCCCATCTTCGGGCCGGTCCATTCCTCGCCGACCTCCTCGAGCACCATCATGCCCATGCGGTTCGCGAGTTCGATGAACTTGCGCGCGGCGGGGTTGTGCGCGGTGCGGATCGCGTTGACGCCCGCCGCCTTGAGGATCTCGAGCTGGCGTGCGGCGGCGCGTTCGTTGAACGCCATGCCGAGCGCGCCCAGGTCGGAGTGCAGGCACATGCCTTTGATCTTCATGTACCGGCCGTTGAGGTAGAAGCCGTCGTTCGCGGTGAACGTCAGGTAGCGCACGCCCACCGTCGTCTCGGTTTCGTCGACGGTCCTGCCTCCGACGGCGACGATGGTCTTCGCCGTGTACAGGTTCGGCGCGTCGGTGCTCCACAGTTTCGGATTCGCGATGTCGGCGGCCTGTTTGACGGTGGCGCTCGTGCCGGCCTTCACGGTGACCGGGTCGGCGGTGACGGATGCGACGGGCGTGCCGCCGTCGAGGATCGTCGTCGTCACGGTGGCCTCGGCGTCCTCGCCGCCGTCGTTGTCCACGTCGGTGGCGATGTCGAGCCGCGCCTTGCCGCCGGCGATATAGGCGAGGACCGTGTCCTTGTCATAGCTGAAATCGTTGGTGACGTCGCCGTCGCCGTACGTCGCGGCGGTGGGGATCGGCGTCGTGATGTCGGTGCCGTAGAGGCCCACGTGCACGTCGTCGATGACGCTGAGCGTCACGTCGCGGTAGATGCCGCCGCCCTCGTACCAGCGTGAGGTGGGCTCGTTGACGACCGCCTTGACGGCGACGACGTTCGGGCCGTCCTGGTCCAGATAGTCGGTGATGTCCTCGCTGAACGGGCCGTAGCCGACGAGCTGCGTGTACCCGTCGGTGGATTTGACGCCGACGGCCTTGCCGTTGACGTACAGCGTGGAGCTCGACTGCACGCCGTCGAAGTTGATGACGATGCGCCGCCCCTTCATCGCGTCGGTGAAGCTGAAGGTCTTGCGGTACCAGACCGTGCCGTACGGCAGGTAGCCGCGCGCGGCCTTCGCGGCCGCCTTCGACGAGCCGACCCCGGTGAAGTCCTCATAGATGCGCCAGTCGTGCGGCAGGTCGACGTCCTGCCAGCCGGAATCGTCGAAATCGTCGTTCTGCGCGCCGGACGGATTGCCTGTGACGAACTTCCAGCCGGCGTCGAAGTCGACGGTACGTCCGGTCGCGTCCGCGGTTCCTGCCGCGGGCGACGCCGTTCCGGACGATGCCGGCGTTTCCGACGATGCCGGCGTTTCGGCGGCGGTCGCGGCCGGCACGCCGGCGAACAGCGTGCCGGCCATCGCCGCGGCGACGCCGAACGCGATTGCCCTGTTCCTGAATCCCATCGATTGTTCCCTTCTTTCCATGACCGGCGGTCAGCAGCGTTTGCGCAGGGTGAGAGCGATACCGGCGAGAGCCGTCAGCATGGTGACTGTCGTGATTCCGGTCACGTCGGCACCGGTGCGGGACAGTGCCCGCGGATGCTTGGCGTCGGCGTTCCCGGCTTGATCGGTCGCGCCGGGCTTGTCGCCGTCGGTCGTGCCGGACTTGTCCGGATCGGGCGTCGGTTCCGGATTCGGAGCCGGGTCCTGGTCGGGCGTCGGATCGACCGGCTCTTCGCTCTTCTCCCACTGGGCGACGAGGTGAATCGGGCCGGTCGGGTTCTCGATGGCCTGGTCGAAGTCGAAGGCCTGCGTGCCGGCGGCGTCGAGCGTCCAGCCCTTGAACGTGTAGCCCTCGCGGGTCGGATCGGCGGGCTTCATGACCTTCTCCCCCTTGGCGAACGTCTCCATCGCCACGGCGGAGCCGCCGGCGGAGTCGAATGTGACCGGCCACTTGTCGCCGTCGAAGGCGGCGTGGATGCGGTCGTACTCCTCGCTGGTGATGTTGAGGAAGCTGCCGTGCTTCTTGATCGTCTCGCCCTTGGCGGGATCCTGGTGGAAGTCGACGAGGTCGTCGCGATGCCATTCGGCCGGGGTCGTGGCGGCGAGGTCATTGGTCCTCACGATGCCGAAGCCCTTCTCCTCCTTGAACTGGTCGGCCACGATGGCGTACCTGTAGCCGAGTTCGTCGATGTCGTCCTTGTTGGTGACGAGGAACTCGTTGCCTTCGACCTGCTTGTTGTTCACGGAGAGCGCGGACTGCACCTGGGTGAGGTACTTCCATTCCTTGGTGTCGTCGGCCTTGCGGGTCTTCTCCTTGAAGGAGGTGGCGTACAGGTTCTTCGTGCGTTCGATGATGCCGGCGTTGTGAACGCGGTACCAATAGCCGTCGTCAGCCTTCATCATCGTGGAGTCGAGCGTGTAGCCCTTGCGGTCGATCCACTTGACCGGGTCGGAGAAGGTCACGAAGTCCTTCGTGGTGGCATAGTACTGGTTCGGCGAGTCGGAGCGGCCGTACTGGTCGTCCACGCCTGAGTTGGTGGACCAGTACACGAAGTACTGCTGGTTCTCCTCGTCCCACACGGCTTCGGGGGCCCAGACCATGCCTTCCTTCTTCTCGCTGGAGGGGATCTTGGAGCCGACGTCCACGGCGCGCGGCTGGCTCCAGTTCACCAGGTCGGTGGATTCCCAGATGATGATCCTACGGGAGCCGTCCACGTTCCATCCGCAGCCGGGGACGGTGTCCTTGTTCACCTGGTTCTGGTCAGTGGCGAGGATGTAGAACTTCGAGCCGTCAGGCGAGCGCAGCAGGAACGGATCCCGGATGCCGCCGCAGCCCACGGTGGAGGTGAGCACGGGCAGCGTGGCCTTGTGCAGGTCGGTCCATTCGCGGCTGTCATGGCTGGTCGCGAAGTAGACCTGCTCCTCCCACAGGTTGTAGTCGGCCGCCGTCACGAAGTACGCCATCAGATAGTCGGTCGTGTTCTCCCCCTGATGGTTGTCCGGATACGCGGGGTCGTAGTCGGCGGCCGCCGCGGTCTGTGCGGTCGGAGCGGTGGCGGCTGGAGCGGGTGCGGTCGTGTCGGCTGCGAAGGCGGCGGGGACGGCGCAGGCGAGGGCGGTCGTCAGCGACAATGCGGCCGCGGCGATGGGACGCCAGTGGTTGCGGGTATGCATGGTGGGGTTTCCTTGATCGTCGTTGATGGGATGGGAACGGGAGCGGGCGGTGTCAGCCGCGCCTGCGCAGGGTGAGGGTGATGCCGGCGGCGGCCAGCATCAGCGTGGCGACGGCGGCGAGTCCGGCCACGCCCGCGCCGGTGGCGGACAGCTTGCCCGCCGCGGCGTCGCCGTCGCCGTCGCCGGCAGCGTCGTCCGCGGCATCGCCGGCATCACCGGCATCGTCGCCGGCCGAGCCGCCGTCGCCGGTGCCGTCACCGTCTCCCGGCTCCGGGGCCGGTTCGATGGCCGGCTTGGCCTTGAGCGCGGCGGTTCTCGCGGCGAGGTCGTCGGCGGCCGCATCCACGGCCTGCTGGTCGGTCGGCGCGGCGAGCACCTTCTCGGCCTCGACGAGGGCCGTGGCGAACGGCGTCCACGTGTCGGCGGTGTAGGCGTCCTCGCCGAGGGCGGCCTTGGCCTTGGCCTCGTTGACGGCGAGTTCCAGCTTGGCGGTGTCGATTTCGGGCGTGGGCTTCTCGCCGACGGTCACGGTGCGGGTCGCGCTGCCGGTGAGGTTGCCGGAATCGGTGGCCGTGTAGGTGATCGTGTAGGTGCCGGGCGCGGTGGTGTCGACTTTGTCGACGGCCTTGCCGTCGAGGGCGATCGTCACGGCGGCCTTGAGGCCGGTGTCCGTGTCGTCGGTGACGGTGACGTCGTCGGCGGACGGCTGCGTGAGATCGGCGCCGTAGTCGAGGGTCACGGCCGCGTCCACGCCCGTGTTGAGCGTGACGACCGGGGCCTTGTTCTCGGGCGCGGGCGGCGTGACGGTCGTCTTGACGAGGGCCTTCTTCGCGGCGAACAGTTCGGCGAGGACGGTGTCGACCCGCTCCTGCGTGGCGTTCGCGTCGGCGGAGACGGCCTTGGCTTCCTCGAGCTTGGCGGCGAACGGCTTCCAGCTTTCGGGCGTGTAGTCGCTCTCCTTGAGGTTGGCCGGATCGGAGTAGGCGGCGATCGCCGCGTCGAGCTTGGTCTTGTCGGCGGACGGCTCGACCGGGTCGGTGGAGGCGACGGTGTCCGTGTCGAAGCTGGCATAGTAGGGCTGGCCGGCGATGAGCGCGGCCACGCGGTACGTGTAGTCCTTGGCCTTGTCGAGGCCGGTGTCGGTGTAGGCGAGCGTGTCGGCGGTCACGTCGGCGACGGCCGTGAACTCGGTGGAACCCTTGTCGGCGCGGTAGATGCGGTAGCCGCCCACGCCGACGCCCCAGACGCGGCCGTCAGTGGCGGCGGTCCAGGTGACGGCGGCGTCGGCGCCGTGCTTCGTGGTGGTGACGGTCGGGACGGTCACGCCGGCGGAGAGCATGGTCTGGCGGTGGGCCGGCTGGTTGTAGGCGGTGTTCTGCCAGGCGGGGCCCTCACGGTAGGAGCGGGACTGGAGGGATGTGGCGATGCTGTACGGCGTGGCGATGTCCGTCGAGTACAGGCGCACCACGGACGGATTCTTGGTGTCGCGCACGATGATCTCGTCGCGCCAGTCGCCCATGATGTCACCGATGAGGCCCGCGTTGCCCTTGGAGCCGTTGTTGGTGGACGCGGCCGCGTCCTCCCAGATCACGTCGGTGGTCATGGTCTCGGGGTTCCACTTCTGGACCTGCGGGGCCACGCGGTCCTGGTGCGCGGTGGTGATGGACGGATCCTGCGTGCCGCTGTATTCGAACAGCTCGTCCAGCAGGTCGCCGTCCCAGTGGAGGGAGAAGTTGGCGCTGGCCGGCTTGGTCTTGCTGTAGATCTTCTTCACGCACGGCGTGGGGCTCTTGGCGGTGCAGGCGGTCTTGTCCGCGGGGGCCGGGGTGACGGCGTTGTAGGTGTTGGCGTCCATCGCGCTCCACAGCTCGGCGCCGGGGTAGCGGGCGTCAATGTCGGCGGCCATGCCGCGGCCGTTGTCGCCGCTGACGGACTGGCGGAACATCACCTGGCCGGTGGCCGGGTTGGTGAGCGTCGCGTCGCGCTTGCCTTCGTGCACGTTCCACGTGTCGAGCACGCCGTCGTCGTTCCAGTCGCCGATGTGCTGGGCGTCGCCGTGGCCGAGCTTGGAGCTGGCCAGGCCGGTGCCGTCGCTTTTGACGGTCATGGAGCCGAAGACGATGTCGTCCTTGCCGTCGCCGTCCACGTCGTTGATGGACAGGTTGTGGAAGCCCTGCTGCGCGAAGTCGGGGTTCTCCACCCAGCTCGGGTCCTTGCCGGACGAGGTGTCCTTGTTGGCGCGGAAGTGCCAGTCGAGCGTGAGCTTGCCGCCTTGGAGCGAGTAGGTGGCGATCTCGGTGCGGAAGTAGTAGCCGCGCGAGAACACGGCGTACGGCCTGCCGTTCTCACCGTCCAGGTAGGCGGTGCCGGCGAGGAAGCGGTCGACGATGTTCGCGTCGGAGGGGCCCCAGTGCCACAGGCCGTCGTCGCGGCTCGGCTCGAAGTCGGTGGTGTCGATGATGTGGCCGTCGTCGCCGGCGAAGGCGGTCAGGTACTCCGGGCCGGAGTTGATCTTGCCGTTCTTCTTGTCCTTCGGGTCGGACGCCTTGCCGGTCATGCGGTAGTCGTGCTTGGCGGAGCCGCTCACCGTGTCGGTGGGCAGGTCCTCGGCGCTCGCGGCGCCCACGTGACCGGTCTCGACGAGCTTGCCCGCCTCGTCCTTGTAGGTGGACGTGCCGTCGGCGGTCTTGACGAGCACCTCGGCCTTGCCGTCACCGTCATAGTCCCACACCTGGAATTGCGTGTAGTGTGCGCCGGATCGGATGTTCACGCCTAGGTTGATGCGCCACAGGCGCTTGGTGGCACCGGTGGAACGGTCGAAGGTATAGCCGTCGAGGAACGTGGTGCCGGTGAAGCCCGCGTAGTAGTTGTCCTGCCAGTTGCTCGGATCCCATTTGACGACGAGGTCGAGTACGCCGTCGCCGTCGAGGTCGGCGGGACTCATGTCGTTGGCCGTGTACGTGGCGATCTGGTCGACGCCGGTGGTCTGGCCGGCGGGCATCTTCTGATCGGCCGGCGGGTCGAGCTTCAGGGTGAGTGACTTCGAGGCCCAGGCGGTGGCGGTCTCCTCGCCGTATTGGCCGGCGGAGGCGCTCAGCGTGTAGGTGTCGCCGGGTTTGCCGTCCTTGTCGGCGTAGTTGGTGGTGGTGCCGGTGTACACGGTCGCGCCGTTGCGCTTGAGCGTGAACGTGGTGCCGTCCGCGTCGTTCGCGTAGAGTCGCCACGTGGCGAGCACGCCCTGGTCGGTGGGTACGACGGTGAGCGCGCGGTCCGCGTACTTCTCGGCCGTCCATGACGTGTCGTTGTCGGCCGTGTCGAGCGAGCCGTCGTAGGCGTATGCGGCGGGCACGCCGGTGAGCGCGACGGTGCCGAGCGTCGCGGCGCCGACGAACGCGGCGACGGCGCGCTTGAGCCATGGCGTTTTGCGCCCGGCGTCCTTGCCGATGGTGTTGTTCCTCATTGAATGGCCATCCTTTGGATGTTCGATGGTTGGTTGTTGTGATGATGTGCGGGTTCCGTCCCGCCGGCGCGCGACGATGCCGCGCCGGCGGGAACGGGTGGCCTCAGTCGCGTCTGCGGTGGCCGAGGGCGAGCACCGTGATTCCAGCGATCAGTGTGGCCGCCGCGATGATCGCGATGGCGGCGACCGGCGAGCCGGTGGCGACGAGACCGCCGTCGGCGGCGTCCTGCGAGTCTTTCCTGGTCTCACCGTTCTGGCCGTTCTGGCCGCCGTCACCGTTCTGCGGTCCGTCACCGTCGTCCGGCTGGTCCGGCTGGTCCGGCTGGTCCGGCTGGTCCGGCTGACCGGTGCCCGGCTGGTCCGGGTCCGGATCCGGCGTCGGGTCGGGATCGGGCGTCGGGTCGGGGTCCGGCGGGTTCGGGACGTCGCCGGCGGACGCGGCGCGCATGGCGGCGCGGACGACGGGCACGTAGTACCGCTCGATGGCCGGGAAGTTCGGGTGGGTGCCGGAGGTCGAGCCGCTGGTCTGCGGCAGGCCGGTGGAGCCGAGCGCGGTGAACGAGTACTGGTCTTGGTTGGCGTCGGTCACCTCGAAGGCGTCGTACACGTCGGCCACGGTCACGCCCTTGGCGGCGCAGACCTTGTCCTGGATCGCGTGGACCTCGTCCTGCAGGGCGGAGTCGCGGCCGTTGAGCTTGGCGACCTGGACGAACACGATCTTCGCGTCCGGCCACTTGGTCTTCATCTGGTCGATGACGCCGCCCAGCTGCTCCTCGTACATGGCGGTGGTCCACTTCGTCCCGTCCTTGGCGATGGACGCGATGTCGTTGGTGCCGCCGTCGAAGATCACCATGTCCGGGGATTCGGCCGGGGCCTTGTCGATCTGCGTGGCGAGGTAGCGGGAGGACCACATGGCCGCGCCCTTGATGACGGTCGCGCCGTTCTGCGCGTAGCGGCGGACGGTCACGCCCTCCTCGTTGCCGGCGAAGGTGGCGAAGCTGGCGTCCGGGTACTTGTGTCCGGCGATGATCGAGTCGCCGAACGCGTAGGCGGTCCTGCCGCTGAGCGGCAGGTCGAGGTCGGCGGCCTTCGTCGCGCCGGCGAACAGCACGTCGTCGATCGTGTGGACGGCGGTGCCCTCGTAGTTGACGGCGAACAGGGCGGCCATCGAGGTGGCGCGCGTGGCCGTCTCGCCGGAGGCGATCGGGTCGCCGCCCGCGAGCGGCGTGATCGCGTACGTCACCTTGCCGTTCGCGAAGTCGGCGCGCACCTTGACCTGCCAGGCGGCGGTCGCGTCGCCCTCGGTGGTGGTCCACGTGGGCTCGCCGTTCCGGAACTGCTTGGCGCCGACGGTGGAGGCGGTCCATTCGATGTCGCGCGGCGCGGCGGTCGCGTACCTCACGGTCCGCTTGGACCCGTCGTTGCCGGCGGCGATGGCGAACAGGAGGCGCCCGTAGGCGTCGCGCAGTTCGATGCCGGACCTGGCGGTGGCGTCCGCCTTCCACGTGAACTGCGCTTCGGCGGTCTTCTGGGCGCGCACGGCGATCGGCAGCGTCGACTTGACGGCCTTGCCGGCGGCGAGGTCCTTGCCGACGGTCAGCCTGCCGTCGGCGACGGCGGCGTTGCCGGTGAATCCGAGGTTCTCCGGATCGCTCTGCTGCGTGAAGTCGGCGGAGAGCAGCGGGTTCAGGTCGGTGGTCGGCGGGTTCGGCGCGATTTCGCCGGAGCCGGAGCGCGTGACCTTGATGATGTAGTCCTCGACGCCGCCGGCGAACTCGTCGACGTTCACGTCGATGGTGGTCTCGCCGTCCGCGAGCGCCACGTCGGCGGTGTCGTCGGTCGTCTTGGCGCCGTTGACGAGCACGGTCTGCTTGTCCCAGCCGCGCGTGAAGGCGAGCGTGACGTGGGTCGCGGAGGCGGGCACGGTGACGGCGTATGGGTTGTCGGTGCCGACGCGCGTGTAGTCGAAGGCGGGTGTGAGTTCGAAGCCGTCCACGGCGAGCGACTTCAATGCGGCCGTCTGCTGCGGGTCGTCGCGGGTGATGACGGCCGTGACGGTCGCCTTCCTGCCGCTCTTCGACGTGACGTCGATCGTGACGTTGTTCGGTCCGACGGCGAGCGCGACGTCGGCCACGGCGGTGGCCGCCGCGTCGCCGCCGTTGATGGAGGCCTTCGCGCCGGCGCTGTTCGCCTTGGCGGTGAGCGTCGCCTTGTCCGCGTACGGGCCGACGTTCGCCGTGAGCGTGCCGTCCTCGGATCGGGCGAACGTGAGGTCGCCGTAGGCGGAGGTGGCGGTGAGCGAGCCGAGCGTGGCGTCGTCGGCGGTCTTGACGAGGTCGAAGTCGACGGTGGTGGTCTGCGCGAGCTTCACGGTCACGTCGCGTGTGACGCGGGTCGCGTAGTTCTTGCGGGAGGCGGTGACGGTGTAGCCGGCGCCGGGCGCGACGTCGAAGGCGTACGCGCCGGCGCGGTCGGCGTCGACGGAACCGAGGACGGAGGTCGTGGAGGCGACCTTCCTGCCGTCCTTGTCGGTGAGCGTCACGGTGATGCCGCCGACGGCGGTGCCGTTCACCTTGGTCGTGCCGGCAATGGCGCCGGTGGTGGCGGTGGCCTCGCCGAGCGCGAGGTCGACGGTGGCGACCTGTCCCTCGGCGACGGTGACGGTCGCGGCGGCGGAGTCCTTGTAGCCGGGGGCGGCGGCGATGAGCGTGTGGTCGCCGGCCTTAAGGCTCAGCGTGTACGCGCCGGCCTCGTCGGTGGAGGCGGCCGCGCCGGCGTCGCCGTCGGCGGTGACGGTCGCGCCTTCGACCGGCGCGCCGTCCGCGGTCTTCACGACGCCGGTCACGGTGCCGGAGTCGGCGGCGACCTGTGCGCCGGCCGCGCCGATGGCGGGCGGCACGGCGATCGGGTTGCCGAAGAAGTCGACGCCGATCGCGTCGTCGTTCACGCCGTCGGCGCCGGCGGCGTTGAATCCGGGCATGATCGCGTCGAGGTCGACGGTCCTGCCGGCGCCGATGAGCGGCGAGCCTTCGCCGGGCTTCGCGCCGTCGAGGCCGTCGGCCGGGTTGCCGATCTTCGGGTCGGCGGTTACGGCGGCCTGGTCGGTGGCGGCCGGGGTCATGTGCTCGCCCCAGTAGGCGTTGTTGGAGAAGGTCACGCCGGTCTTGGCGTCGGAGAAGGTGACGCCCTTCGTGTCCTTGGCGTTGAGGTTGACGAACGTGTTGTTGAACACGTAGTGGAGGTTCTTCTTGTTGAAGTAGCTGGAGCCGGAGGAGCCGAAGAAGCCGACGTTGCCGTTGGACTTGCTCCACGGTTCGATTGTGTTGACCATCAGGTTGTTGGTGATGGCGTTCACGCCGGTGGAGCCGTGGCCGTTCACGTAGTAGCGTTCGACGTCCTGGATGATGTTGTAGCGCACGACCGAGGTGCCGAAGCCGAAGCCGCACAGCAGGATGCCTTCGCCGGAGTCGTGCACGTAGTTGCCCTGGATGATGATGTCGGAGGTGCCGCGGTCCGGGTCGATGCCGTTGGAGTCGGCGGCGTTCGGGCGGGCGGCAAGTTCGGCGACCTCGTTGTTCTGCACGACGATGTCGGCCGCGTAGTACATCTCGATGCCGGAGACGCCGGCGCCGTCGACCACGTTGTTCTCGACGGTCGCGCCCTTGACGGACGTCAGGTACATGGAGTCCCAGCCGAACTGCGTGTCGCGGTTGGTCATGTAGTTGCCGGAGATGGTGACGCCGGTGTGCGGCGCCCAGTCCGGATCCTCGGTGACGGTGCCGTCCACGGCGGCCTTGCCGACCGCGCGGTCGCCCCATCCGGGGGCATGGTCCTTGTACTTGTCGGTGCCCATGCCGGAGAACTGCTTGAACACGAGGTTGCCGAACGAGGTGTTGGCGATCACGTTGTCGCGCACGGTCACGTCGGTGAACGTGGAGGCGGTCTTTGCGTCGCCCTTGAGGCCCTCGAACATGATGCCGCCGGTGCGCTTGGATCGGTCGAGCCCCCACGCGCCGATGGCCCACTTCTGTCCGGACACGTCGTGCACGTACAGGTCGTGGATGTCGTAGCCGGCGAGCGCGCCCGCGTTCTCGCCCTGGATGTGCACGCCCCTCAGGTCGCCGGCCTTCGGCTCGTCGTCCTTGGTGAACCTCGACGGGTCGAAGCCGTCGGTGAGGTTGGAGATGTCGAGGTTGGAGATGTCCCAGTGCTGTTGGTTGGTCAGCTGCAGCACGTCGTTGACGACGCCACGGCCTTCGAGCTTCGGGGCGGCGTCCGCCTCCGCGTCGCCGTCGCCGTAGCTGGACAACACGATCGGCTGCTCGGCGGTGCCGGAGCCCTTGGGCGCGAGCAGGGCGGTAGGGGCCTGGCCGTCCACGTCGGTGCCGACGCCGTTCTTCCACGTGGTGTAGTCGTAGGCCTCCTTGGCGACCGTGTCGCCTTCGGCGGTCCACGTGCTTCCCGCCTTGAGCAGGATGCGGTCGCCGGGCTGGAACTCCTTGGCGTTCACGTTCGCGAACGTCTTCCACGCGGTCGCCTCGCTGGTGCCGGCCGCGGCGTCGTCGCCGCCCGCGGAGTCGACGTAGTACGTGGTGCCGCTCGCGGCGGGGGCGGAGTCGTCGGCGACGGACAGGCCTCCCGCCTTGACGACGTCGCGTCCGGCGGCCTTCAGCGCCGTCTTGTCGGTGTAACCGGAGAATGTCGCCGAGGCGTCGGCCGCCATGGCCGAGGTGGCGGGCATGAACGCGGCGACCATCGCGGCCGTGGCCGATATGGCCGCCGCGCGTGCGCCCCATGTTCTCAAGGCACCCATGCGTTTCCTTTCATCTGGAGATGGACCGTGCGCGATGACGTCGTCGCCATGCGGATTCCGGCCGTTTCCACAAGAGCTGCCATGCTCTTGCATATCTTCTGCAAACTTTCCATAAAATTTGCTTTCGATTACCATAACACGGAAATACAAAAAAATCACGGCCAATCGCCTTCCATTTGGCAACCACCCGCAATTGTTGCTTCCCCGACTCGCCCTCCTCTGATGGCACATCGCCTCCCTCTGACGGGACATCGCCGTAAAGCAAACGCCAGAGGCGTTTGTAGGCGATGTGCTCGCCGACAGGCGAGCCAATAGAAGAGCGGCCGCAGGCCGCGGGAATATCGAATCGGCCTTCGGCCGATGCCGTTTTCCTGCGGCCTGCGGCCGCTGTCTCTCCCTCCGACCGCCTCCGGCGGCCACCTCCCTCGTCAGAGGGAGGCAATACGCTACCGCCGTCTGCGGCTGACCGCCAGCGCGATGCCGAATCCGAGGTAGTAGTCGGGTTCGTGGTCCTGCATGTAGCCCTTCACCGTCATGTCATCGCGGTAGGCGGGGTTCTGCGCGAGCGTCGTCACCTGGTAATCGGTCGGCTGATCGGTGGTGAATATCGTCAGCTCGTCGAACGCGGCGTTCGTGTAGACGACCTCCTCGCGCCAGTCGCCGAACAGGTCGCCGTAGAACAGCGGCCGGAACGTGCGCGTGCCGGAGGACTCGTACCCGCCGCGCGAGGCGACCGCCCCGAACGTCTTCGCGTTGATCCCGGTACCGGAGGCCGTCGTGATGCGCCTGAGCCGGCGCGCGGCCGGGTCCCATTTGTTGAAGGTCATCGAGTTGAGCAGTTCGCGGCCGAGGTCGCCGTCCCACAGCACGCCCATGTCGGGCCAGATTGCGCCGTTGACGCCGTCCTGCCGTGGCGCGATGGTCTCGCCGGTGGCCGCGTTCTTGAGTCCGGTGCTGCTCGACCAGACCTCCACGCCGGGCGCGTCGGGGTCGATGTCGCCGACCATGCCGCGCCCCACGTCCTCGGTGACGCCGTCCCAGTCGCCGGCGTTGGGCTTGCCGTTCGCGCCGTCCTGCCGGTTCTTCAACGCGGCGATGAGGCTGGGTGTGCGCCCGTCGAGATGGCCGACGCCGAAGCGCGCGTACATGGGCCCGTCGGCGAGGTACGTCTCCGGCACGGGCGCGACGGCCCTCATCGTGCCGGTCTCGCCGTCGATCACGGCGATGGCCTGCCGCGCGTCGCCGTCATCGCCGCCGCGCACAGTGCGGCACCCATCCGCCGCATCCACGCGGCGGCCTCGTGAGTCCTCATCGACCACTCCTTTTCCGTCATCGTTCCGTTGCGCCCCCTCAGTCCGGCCTACGGCCGGCCAGCTCCCCCTGAAAGGGGGAGCAAGCTTGAACTTCGCCTCCGCGTCCGGCCACTTGCCGCCAGCTCCCCCTGAAAGGGGGAGCAAGAGCATGTCGTCCGCTTCTTGCTCCCCACTGAGGGGAAGCAAGAGCGCGTCCCCGTTTCCTTGCTCCCCCTTGAGGGGGAGCTGGCGCGCGAAGCGCGACTGAGGGGGTGGACGTCCGAGCCGTTCACGCCGCTTTGCCTACGCTGTGGCGCATGACGAGGCGGGCGGGGACGGTGACGGCGGTGCCCGGCACGTCGCCGCCGCAGATGCGGCTCAGCAGCGCGGCCGCCGCATCCGATCCGAGCGCCGCGGCCGGCATGTGGATCGTGGTGAGCGACGGATTGGACAGCGCGGCGAGCTTGTCGTTGTCGAAGCCGATCACCGAGAACCGCTCCGGGCAGTCGTAGCCGCGTTTGCGCATACCGGCGACGAAGCCGAGCGCCATCAGGTCGTTGTAGGCGATGACCGCGCCGGTGGGATTGAGCAGGTATTCGTCGACGAACACGTTGCCGCCGTCCACGGTGGGCGCGCACGGGTGGGAGCGTTTGAGCGAGATGTTGCGCGCGTTGCATTCGTCGGAGATCGTGCGCCATTTGACGCCGCCCACCCACGAGGTCGACGGCCCGTCGATGTAGGTGAGCCGATGGTAGCCCATGAGCGCGAAGTACCGTACCGCCTGCTTGACCGCGTCGGCGATGTCGATGACCACGTTGGGCACGCCGCGCACGTTGCGGTTGACGACGACGGTCGGGCACAATTGCGCGCATTTGCGGATCATCACGTCGGGCATGCGCGGCGAGACGAGCAGCACGCCGCGCACGTACGGCAGCACCTCGTCGAAGATGATGCGTTCGCGGGCGACGACCTCGCGCGATTCGCTGACGACCATGCCGAATCCGCGCGACGAGCATTCGTCCTGCACGCTGCGGCAGATCGCGGCGAAGAACGGGTTGGCGAGGTCGGGCACGATCACCGCGACCAGTCCCTTGCCGTTGACGCGGCGACGGCCGGACGCGATCGGATCGGAATGGTAGCCGATCGCGTCGGCGGCGTCCTGGACCTTCCTCGCCGTCTCGGCGCTCACGCGGCCGGGCGCGGCGAACGTGCGCGAGACGGTGGACGGCGAGACGCCGGCGACCTTCGCTACGTCGTATATCGTGACCTTGTCGCTCATCGCGAGACCTCCTTGCCGCCGGCGGCGGACGCGACGTCACGTCCCGCCGTGACGTGATCGGCCATGTCGACGATCACGTAGCGTCGCATCCCCTCCCACGCGGCGTACACGCCGATCAGGCCGGCGAGCGAACACCCGAACAGCGGCGGGACGAGCACGGTGAACGGCATGCCGCGGTAGGTGACGGCCACGAGGCCGGCGAGCGCGGCGAGCGCGCCGGCCATCTGGCCGAACCGCATCTGGGTGAGCAAGACCGCGTTCCTCAGCACGGCGGAGACGGGCAGGTCGGTGAACGCGACGAGCGGGAAGACGATCATCATCACCATGACGTCGACGAGCGCGGCGACGAGGCACAGGCCGGCGAGCGCGAAGCCGCCGGGCATGCCGGAACGCGGGTAGAAGAGCATGCCGAACAGCGCGGCGGCGAGCACGCCGAACACGACCGCGCCGCACGCCGTGGAACGTTTCCATTCGCGCGCGAACCCGCGCCAGTAGTCGTGGACCGGATAGCAGACGCGACGCTGGACCATGCGCCCGAGGACGTCGCTCATCGCGGTCATCGCGCAGGGGATGGTGACGATCGGCACGCAGGAGAGGATGAACATGATGTTGAGGCCGATCAGGCGGCCCCAATGCCACTTGATGACGGCGAAGAACAGGTGGATGCCCTGCGGGTTGGCCTCGCGCTCGGATTCATGGCTCCGACCGTTGTAGAACAGCGAGAACAGGCTCATGGTGGTCAACCGGCTTTCTGGTGGTGGATGGTGTGGATGGTGGTGGATACGCGAAGTGCCGGCCTCCGCCGCCATGGGGAAGGAAGGAGGTAGCAAGTCCATGGCGGCGGGTGCGCGGCGGCGATGCGGGCTGGAGCCGAAGGAGGAGGAAGCGCTCAGCCCTTGAGTCCCGAGGTGCTCACGCCTTCGACCAGATACTTCTGGAAGAAGAGGAAGATGAGCACCGAGGGAAGGATGGAGACGGACGCCATGGCGAACAGGGCGCCGTAGTCGGAGGAGGAGCCGGGGTCGGAGAAGAGCTTGAGCGCGAGGGCCACCGGGTACTTCTCGGTGTCGGACACGTACAGCAGGGCTCCGAGGAAGTCGTCCCAGCGCCACATGAAGGAGAAGATGCAGCCGGTGACGAGCGCCGGGGTGAGCAGCGGGAAGATCACGCGGGCGAAGATGCCGTAGAAGGAGCAGCCGTCGATCTTCGCGGCCTCGTCGAGGCTCTTCGGGATGCCGTCGATGAAGTTCATCATCAGGTAGATGAAGAATCCCTGGATGGCGAAGCAGTAGGGCACGATGAGCGGCAGGTAGGAATTCGTCCAATGGAGCTTCTGGTACCACAGGTACTGCGGGACCATGAGCACCTGGGCGGGCAGCATCATCGAGATCATCATCGCGACGAACAGCGTCTTGTTGCCCTTGAACTTGAGGCGGCTCAGCGCGTAGGCGACGATCGCGGAGGAGAACACGGTGCCGATCGTGGCGGTCACGGCGATGAACAGCGAGTTGCCGATGTAGCGGAAGAACGGGATGCCGGGCTCGAATCCGCGGAAGCCGTTGACGTAGTTGTCGAACGTCCACGTGGTCGGGAACAGCTGGCCGGCGGTGGTGAATACGGTCTTCGTGGGCTTGAAGGAGCTGAACACCATCCATGCGATCGGGTAGAGCATGAGCAGCGCGAACGCGAAGACGAGCACGTGGTAGACGATGCGGCCCGGCTTGACGCGCGGTGCCTTGTGGACGGGGACCGTGGCGGACTTGCGGCCCGGGGTGGTGGGAATCGCTGTGGTCATGATGGATCAGGCCTCCTCGTCGTAGACCCAGAAACGCTTGGTGGCGAACAGGAACAGGGTGAATGCGCCGACCAGGATCAGCATGACCCAGGCCATCGCGGCGCCGTATCCCGCGTGGTAGTTGGTGAAGGATTCGTCGTACATGTGGACCATGTAGAACAGGGTGGAGTTCATCGGCTTGCCCTGCGTGATGATGTAGCACTGGGTGAAGGCCAGGAAGCCGTTGATCATCTGCATGACCAGGTTGAAGAAGATGGTCGGGGTGAGCAGGGGCAGGGTGATCTTCCAGAACTGCGTCCACTTGGAGGCGCCGTCGACGCTGGCGGCCTCGTAGAGTTCGGCGGGGATCTGCTTGAGGGAGGCGAGGAAGATCAGCATCGAGGAGCCGAACTGCCAGACGGCCAGGATGATGAGCGTCCAGATGGCGGTCTTCGTGTTGCCGAGCCACGCGAAGTCGGACTTGACGCCGAACAGGCCGAGCACCTGGTTGATGGTGCCGTCGGAGGCGAACATCTGCTTCCACAGGACGGCGATGGCGACGGAGCCGCCGAGGATGGACGGCAGGTAGTAGGCGGCGCGGTAGAAGCCGGAGGCCTTGGAGTTCCTGAGCAGCAGCATGGCCACGAACAGGGCGAAGATCAGCTTGAGCGGCACGGAGATGAGGGCGAACAGGAAGGTCACGCCGAGGGACTTCCAGAACAGGTCGTCCTGGGTGAACATCTCGATGTAGTTGTCGAAGCCGATCCAGGAGGCCTCGCCGATGATGCTGTAGTCGGTGAACGAGTAGTAGAGCGACAGCACCATCGGGACGATCATGAACATCAGGAAGCCGAAGATGAACGGTGAGGCGCAGACGTATCCGGCGACGCTCTCCTTGTTGAGGAACCGGCGTAGCGCGCCTTCCTTGTGGAACGTCACCCCGGCGGTCTTCCTTGCCTTGTTCGCGTTGCGTGCCGAGACGGGCGCCGCTGCGGTTGCTTGGGACATTGCCATGCCTTTCGGGATATGAAGTGTGGGGACGACGAAAGCCGGACGTCGCTTGCGCGTCAAGCCATGCCCGGCTTTCGTCTGAAGGAGGAGGAGTAGTTGGAAGGAAAGGAGATTCCGTCACCGCCGGTCGTCGATTGTCGGTTGAGTGGAAGGACCGGCGGCGGCGTCATGGTCTGGTGTCGATGGGGCCTCCTTACTTCGCCAGGGCGTCGTTGGCCTCGTCGACCAGCGTCTTGGCGGCTTCGGCGGCGGTGTTCTTCTTGTACAGGACGTTCTCCTCGGCGGTCGGCAGCATCGTGGAGTTGAACTCGGTGGCTTCCTTCGGGGCCGGCGGGTTGATCTTCGAGCTGTTCGGGATGACCTTCTCGTTGAGGAACGCGACGGACTGCTTGTCGGTGTCGGCGAGGCTCGGCTCGAGGGCGTCCATCATCTTGGAGTTGATCGGCAGGCCGCGGTCGGTGGACATGGCCTTCACGGCCTTCTCGTTGTTCGTGTAGAAGTCGATGTACTTGGCGGCCAGCTCCGGGTTCTTGGCGGTCTTGGAGATCGCGAAGAACATGGCGGGCTTGACGTAGTCGGCCTTCTTCACGTTCTTGGCGGGCCAGGTGGTCATGGCCAGCTGGGTGCCGTCGGTGAGCACGGACTGCATCGAGGTGAAGTGGGAGGTGAACTTGAAGGAGCACCAGGAGCGGGCGGCGGGGTCGGAGCCGTAGACCAGCGGGTCCTGCTCGACGGAGCCGGCCTTGATCTGCGCGAAGATCTCCGGGGAGATGTGCCAGCCGTCCTCGATGCCGGTCTGGTAGACGTCGAGGTACTTCTCCACGTCCTTGGCGCTGGCGCCGAGCTTGCCGTCGGCGAACAGGGTCTTGCCCTCGCCGCGCAGCTGGTACTCGAGCAGCTCGGAGGCCTCGTAGTAGCGGTAGTTGGTCTTGACGCCGGTCTTCTCGTACACCTGCTTGGAGATGTCGATGAAGTCGTCGATGGTCATGTTGTCCGGGACCTCGATGCCGGCCTTGTCGAGCAGCGTCTTGTTGTAGATGAGCGCCGGGGCGGTGTTGCCGAGGCTCAGCGCGTAGGTCTTGCCGTCGATCTTGCCGGCCTCGAGCACGTTCTTGTCGATGTCGTCGGTCTTGATGGTCGTGCCGAGGTAGTCGTCGAGGTCGAGCAGCAGGCCGTTGTCGACGTACTGCTGGAGGTAGGAGTAGTCCATGGCGATCACGTCGGGCATCTGCTTGCCGGCCGCGTTGGTGGACAGCTTCTTCCAGTAGTCGTCCCATTCGGAGAACTGTCCGTTGACGGTGACGCCCTTGTTGGCCTGCTCGAACAGCTTGTTGACCTTGGCCTGACGCTCGTTGCGCTGCTGGTTGCCCCACCATGCGACCGTCAGGGTGTTGGCGTCCTTGCCATCGGAGGAGCTGGAGCCGCTGCCGCACGCAGCCATGGAGAGCATCGCCGCACCGGCCGCGACCGCCGCGATGATTGTCTTGCCGAACTTCATTACTGCAACCTTTCTTGATGTGCCGTAGGTTGATCGTCCTCGACCACCGGCCCGAGTATGTATGTGATTGGAAACCATCATCACCGATGTCTTCCGTGACATGAATCACTATAGCAAATATTTCCAAAGACACGCAACAGTTTCCACTTGTTTCCGCAAATAATTTCCAGAGCTCTTGCCGGGCATAGGAAAAGGTCCCGTTCCTCATCGGAACGGGACCTTCCGTGCGTTGCGGGCGTTCCCCCTCAGTCCGGACTACGACCGGCCAGTTCCCCTGAAGGGGGCGCAAAGAATCAACGGCCCTCGGAATTGGAGGAATTCCTAATGCGGGCTCCCTGAGGGCGCAAGGAATCGGCACACCACTTGCTCCCCCTGTCAGGGGGAGCTGTCACGCGAAGCGTGACTGAGGGGGTGGGGGTCACGCGGCCTCGTCGATCTCCGTCTCGTCCTCCACGGGCTCGGGGGACTTGGGCGCGACGCCGGTGGACTCCCTCGTGACGAGAATCTCGGGCACGAGTTCCACCTGCGGCTCCCCGGCCGCTGCCGCATCCTCGGGGAACGCGGCGGATTCGATCTTGTTGATGAGCATCTGCATGGCGAGCGCGCCCATGCGTTCCTGGCGCACGTCGATCGTCGTGAGCTGCGGGCGCACGACGCGCGAGAGCACGGAATCGTCGACGCCGATCACGCTCACCTCGCCGGGGATGTCGACGCCACGCTCGGCAAGGCGTCCGATGAGCCCGGTGGCGACGAGATCGTTGAACGCGACGACGCCGGTGACGCCGGGTTCGAGCAGTAGGGCGTCGCCCGCGTTGACGCCGCTAGCGTAGGTCGGTTCGAACGGTCCGATGACGATGCAGTCCATCCCGTAGGACTTGGCGGCGTCGATGCAGGTCCGGCAGCGCACCTGGTTGGCGTAGGAGCTGCCCATGCCGGAGATGTAGGCGATGTGTCTGTGCCCGAGGGAGGCGAGGTGGCGCACGGCCTGGAGGATGCCGGACGCGTCGTCGATGCCGACGGTGGAGAAGCCCTCGACCTGACGGTTGGTGAACACGGTGGTGGTCGGATCGCAGTAGCGTTTCAGTTCGGCGTCGCTCAGCCGCGGGGAGACGAGGATCTGGCCTTCGGAGGCGCCGATCACGCTCTGCAGCGTGTCGACGCGGTCGCCGGAGGCGTCCAGGTCGGCGACGAACAGGCGGTATTTCGCGTTCTGAGCGACGGAGAACAGCCCCTTGAAGATGTCGGTGAAGTAGAAGTTGCCGATGCCGGAGACGATGACGCCGAGGTTGCCGCGCGCGCCGCCGTCGGCGGGTTCGCGCGCGGGCGCGACGGACGCCGCCGACGTGCCGCGGTAGCCCATCTGGCGTGCGATCCGCATGATGCGCTCACGCGTCTCCGCCTTGACATTGCCGCCGTTCAGCGCGCGGGACACCGTCGATGCCGCGACGCCAGCGGCCTTCGCCACATCGGTGATGGTCGCTTCCGCCATGATGATTGACCTCCTGCATGGAAACACTTCGTCGTGGTTTCCATGCTACACGTTGTTTGCCAAAAGAATTGCATCATTTTGCGCAAAGTGAGACGGCCGCATCGCCTAACCCGGCCCCCTCAGTCCGGCCCTTGGCCGACTGAGGGGGCCGCCCGGCTCAGTCGAGGAGCGAGAGCACGTAGTCCTTCACGTCGCCGTCTTCGGCGTTGGCGGTGAAGTACTCCTTGAACCGCTCCCCCGCGAACGCGCCCTTGACGAGCTCCGGGTCGAGGTCCTTGTAGATGTCGACGAGCGGGCGGTAGGCGGCGGCGCGCACGCCGTCGAGGATCCTCTTGTTGCGCTGTTCGGGCACGACGCGCTCCTTCGGGTAGCCGGTTCCCGGCTGCTCGATCCACAGCTTCTCGAAGATGTATTCGAGGTTGAGCTCCTGCCCCCAGCCGTTCTTGAGCGCGAACGGGATGGCGATGGCGTTGCCGTCGTTGATCTGGGAGAACGTGTACGCGTCGAGCGGGTCCTCGACGTGTCCGCAGATCACGCCGGGGAAGCTGTTGAGGGCGAGCATCGCGCCTTCGCCGGTGCCGCAGCCGGTGACGACGTAGTCGGCGGCCTTCGTGTTGAGGAGGGCGGCGGCGAGGATGCCGTTCTGCACGTAGGTGAGCTGTGCGGCGTCGTCGGCCGCGTACATGCCGTAGTTGAACACCTCGTGCCCGTGCGTGGCGGCGACCTTCGCGAGCGCCTGTTCGATGACGCCGTTCTTGGCCGCCTGCGAATTCTCGTTGATCAGTGCGATCTTCATATGCGTGGTTCCTTTCACTGGGGCTGCTTGCCGATGTATGCCAGGATGCCGCCGTCGACGTAGAGGACGTGGCCGTTGACGAAGTCGGAGGCGTCGGAGGCGAGGAAGATGGCGGGGCCCTGGAGATCCTCGGGGGTGCCCCAGCGGGCGGCGGGCGTCTTGGCGACGATGAACGCGTCGAAGGGGTGGCGGGAGCCGTCGGGCTGGCGTTCGCGCAGCGGGGCGGTCTGCGGGGTGGCGATGTAGCCGGGTCCGATGGCGTTGCACTGGATGTTGGCTTCGCCATATTCGGAGCAGATGTTGCGGGTGAGCATCTTCAGTCCGCCCTTGGCGGCGGCGTAGGCGGAGACGGTCTCGCGGCCGAGTTCGCTCATCATCGAGCAGATGTTGATGATCTTGCCGTGGCCCTTCCTGATCATGCCGGGGATGACGGCTTTGGAGACGATGAACGGGCCGTTGAGGTCGACGTCGATGACCTGGCGGAAGTCGGCGGCGGACATCTCGAGCATGGGGATGCGCTTGATGATGCCGGCGTTGTTGACGAGGATGTCGATGGTGCCGAGGTCCTTCTCGATGTTCTCGACGAGGCCGGCGACGGCCTGTTCGTCGGTGACGTCGGCGACGTAGCCGTGGGCGTCGATGCCGGCCTCCTTGTAGGAGGCGAGGCCGCGGTCGACGGCCTCCTGGCTGCGGTCGTTGAAGGCGATCTTCGCGCCGGCGGCGGCGAAGGCGGTGGCGATGGCGAAGCCGATGCCGTAGCTGGCGCCGGTGACGAGCGCGACCTTGCCTTCGAGCGAGAACTTGCTCATGTCGTAACCCATGATGGTCCTTTCCGAGGTTTCCCTCTTCCCGATGGGTGGTGTGGTTGGTTGATGTGTGGTTGGTTGTATGGTCGGTGGTCGACGCCCGTCAGCAGTAGGAGACGAGCATCTCGGTGAACGCGAGGATGGTGAGCGACTGCCCGTAGGGCATCGGCGAGATGTCGATGCCGCGGTAGTAGTCGAGGTCCGTTCCCATGCCGGTACCGACGGAGACGCCGGCGACCGATCCGTGTTCGTCGATCCGGTCGAGCAGGCCCTCGACGGCGCGGTACGCGACGTCGAGGTATCGCTCGTCGAGATGTCCCTGGTGCACGGCCTTGAGGATGCCGTAGGCGATGCCCGCGGTGCCGGAGGATTCGAGGTAGGAGGTCTCGTCGTCGATGAGCGTGTGCCACAGGCCGCCGTCGCTCTGGTGCGCGGCAAGGGCGTCGACTTGCGCCTTGAGCACGGAGACGAGCCAGCGGTAGAGCGCGTCGCCTTCCTTGAGCCCGAGGATGTCGATGATCTCGGGGATCGCGATGGTGGCCCAGCAGTTGCCGCGCGCCCAGTGGGCGCCGACGAAGTTGTGGCGCCCGTCGAAGGTCCAACCATGGAACCACAGTCCGCTGGCGTCGTCCATCAGGTACTTGATGTGGATCTGGAACTGGTATTTCGCCTCTTCGACGTAGCGGCCGACGCCGAGCAGCCGGCCGATCTTGGCGAGCGGGAGCACGGTCATGACGAGCGTGTCGGCCCACAGCTGATTGTGGTGGGGTTCTCCGAGCGTGATGTGCTGCATGCCGTCCAGGTCGGTGCGGGGCATGCTCTCGTACGCCCAACGCGCCCATTGCTCGAGGTAGGGGCGGAATCGGCTGTCGCCGGTGCGTTCGTACAGGTAGGCCATGGTGAGCAGCGGGCACATCGTGTTGACGTTCTTGTCCGGGCTGTCTTCGGCGAGACGGCCGTCGAACCATGCGGTGACGGCGTTGAACGCCTTGGCGCTTCCGGTCACCTCATAGTTGCGGTACAGCCCGTACAGTCCGATGCCCTGCGGCCAGTTCCATACGTTCCAGCTTTTGTCGTCGATGACGACGTCGCCGACCTTCCACAGCCCCTCGCCATCGTTGGACGCGATGGAGACGAGGTTGTCCGTCATGGCGTCGATCGATCGCAGCAGCCGTTCCCTGGTGGCCGGCATCTGTGGTGGTTCCATGAATCCTCGTTTCTGGTGGATGGTTGCGCCGGGACCGATCTGCGGTGACCGTCCGGCGGGAAAGCGATGGAGATTGGAGGTTTTCGCTTTCATGGAATACTGTACAACATTTCCAGCAAACATGGAAATCAGTTTCCAGCGTGTTGCATAATTTCCATCACACGCCCTGATACCGTGCGATGGCGCGCGTGATCGCCTCGCCCTTGGTCTCCTCGGTGATGACCGGCAGATACGGCCGGTACCGCTCGACGACGGCGAGCGCGTCGGCGATGCGCATCACGCCCTCGCCGATGTTCACCATGTCGAGTTCCAGCCGTCCGGGCACCGGGCGGAAATCCTTGAGGTGCATGGCGACGATGTGGTCGCCGAAACGGGAGAACGCCTCCTCGATCACGTCGATCTGGCTGTCGTACGTCTCGCCGTCGATGAGCACGGACGGGTCGAGCACGATGCCCATCCATGGCGAGTCGATGTCGCGGATCAGCCGTTCGATCGTATCGAGGTCGTGGATCGGGTGGTTGCGGCCCGGTTCGATGCCGACGAGCGTCGAGTACTGCTCGCCCGCCGCGACGAGCCGGCGGATCACGCCGACCGTGTCGAGGTACACGTCCTCGGTGAAGTTGCGTTCGGTGTATACGCCGAGCGTCTCGAGCACGGAGCCGGTCTCGCTGGCGACCATCGGCGCGCCGAAGTACTTCGCGTGGCGCAGGTACGCCTCGAACTTCTCGAGCAGCGCCTCGCGCGTGGCGGGATCCGGGTGGATCATGTTGATGTAGCAGCTGAGCACGGCGATCTGCACGCCCTGCTCGGCGAGCACGCGGCGGAAGTACGTGCCCATGCCGGGATTGATCTCGCGCGCCCCGGACTTCAGGTCCGGGAAGAGCGCGTTGAGCGCGAACTGCACGTTGTGCGCGCCGGTGGCCGCGATGCCGCGCGCCAGGCCCTCGAGCGTGCCGTCGAACGACACGTCGTGGCCGCGGACTCCGAAATCGATCATCGTATCGTCTCCTCTCACCGCTAGGCGCGGGCGGCGGCGACGGCCTCGCGCGCGGCGCGGCACGCCTGCGCGACGGCCGCCCAGTCGCCGACCTTCTGCGCGGCGGACGGCACCGGGAAGCTGCCGCCGACGGCGAACACGTTCTTCAATGCCGCGTAGTCGGCCACGTTCGTGAGGTTCACGCCGCCGGTGGGCAGGAACTTCATCTCGGCGAACGGGCCGGCGAGCGCCTTGAGCGTCTTCACGCCGCCGTACGCCTCGGCCGGGAAGAACTTCGCATAACGCAGGCCGCGGTCGTACGCCTTCTCGATGTCGGAGGGGACGGCGGTGCCGGGCAGGACGAGCACGTCGCTGTCGAGGCACCAGTCGACGACGCGCTCGTCGAAGGACGGGGTGACGATGCCGATGCAGCCGGCGGCGACGGCCTGGCGCGCCTGCTCGACGCTGTGCACGGTGCCGGCGATGAGCATGACTTCGGGCACGTAGTCGTGGATGCGGGCCATGCCTGCGAGGGCGGCTTCGGAACGGAACGTGACCTCGGCGATCGGCACGCCGCCGTCGGTGAGGGCGTGGGCGAGCGGGATGGCCTCGTCCGCGTCGTTCAGGGTGACGAGCGGGACGACGCCGAGGCGTTCCATCGTGCCGATGGTGGCCTGCTTGTCGGACAGGGTGGTGAGGGTGGGTTCGAGGATCGCGGTGCTCATGGTTGGCTCCTTTGCTGGAAGATGCGGGATGGTGATCGGTTTTCGATGATTGCGGTTCGTATGGGATGATGGACGGCGGGCGGGCGCGTGCGCGCCCGTCACACGAGGACGGTCTCGCGCAGCGGCGCGCGGTCGTGCAGCATCATGAATTCGTCGAGCTCGGTGATGGTGGGCAGCCCCTCGTTGTCGGAGACGACCTGCGTCTGCATCGCGCCGACCGCGCAGGCGCGTTCCATCGCGGTGGCGATGGTGTGGCCTTCGAGCAGGGCGGAGAGGAGTCCCGCGGCGAAGCCGTCGCCTGCGCCGACCGTGTCGACCACATGGTCGACGACGAAGCCGGGCACGTAGACGCCGTCCGTGCCGTCGGTCGCGTAGGCGCCGCGCGGGCCGTCCTTGACGACGACGCAGCGCGCGCCGTTGTCGATGAACGCCTTGCCGATCGATTCGACGTCGTCGACGCCGAACAGTTCGCGTCCTTCGCCGATGCCGGGCAGGACGAGGTCGGATTGCGCGGCGAGCCGGCGCAGCGTGGACTTCATCACGGTCTCGCTCATCCACAATGCGGGGCGCAGGTTCGGGTCGAAGGACAGGAACAGGTTGTGGCGCCTGGCGTAGACGACGAGCGCTTCGGCGGCGTCCATCGTCGACGGGGAGAGCGGCGGCAGGATGCCGGTCAGGTGGACCACGGAGAGTCCCGTCGGATCGATCTTGTTGACGTCGCCGCCGCTGAGCGTGGATGCGGCGGATCCCTTGCGGTAGTAATAGGTCTTCGGGTCGCCCGCATGTTCGCGCGTCTTCATCATGAAGCCGGTGTGACGGTCGGGATCGACGCCCAGCAGGGAGGTGTCGAGTTTCTCTGCCTCCATGAGCAGACGGATGCGGGTGCCGAGCGGATCGTCGCCCACGCGGGTCAGATAGCGCGGGTTCTGGCCGAGCCGCTTGAGGCCGATGGCCACGTTGAGCTCGGCACCGGCCACGGAGGCCTGGAACATGCCGACGCTGCTGCATGGGCCCTCCTGCCCTGCGGTGAACAGTCCCATCGCCTCGCCGGCGAGGAGCACGCCGCCTGGTCGTATGCCCGGGACGCGGAAATCATCGCCGTTCTCCATCGCACACCTCGTTTCCTGATTGGTCGTCGTTATGGTTATGGTCGTCGTCGTTGGCGGGTCCCGACCGCTTCGTCCGGGACCTTCGTCGTCGTTGTGGTTTCAGGGTATGAGCGCTCGGCCGATCCGCGGAATAAGTTGCCATCCGTTTCACCCGGCACGCCGTCGGTTCCATCAGGTCGCGAGCGTGCGACCCGCCCCAGCCCAGCAATCGCAACGCCTCCCGAGGGATCAAGGACGATTGCGCCCCGATGCAACCCGCCCTGCAATCCCCACCGCAAATCCTGCAAACTGCTCCGCTCTCCGCTCTCTCCGATGGAGCGGCTCACGCATGCAATCGTTTGCGGATTTTTTCTTGTGCGGACATATTTTGTGTGAGCGCTCCCAGTCATCACAAGGCAACAAAACATGCCACCATGCGGACAGAACATGCGTTTCCCATCCCCGTAACGTCACCCACAAACGCTATGATTTCCAGTGTCTACAACGTTAGTACCCAGTCAAAGGAGAGCACATGACCACGCTGGCCATCGATATCGGAGGAACCAAGATCGCGGGTGCCGTTTGCGATGAAAACGATAGCATCATCCAGCGTTGGCGCGTGCCCACACCAATGGACGCCGACGCCATCAACCAGCACATCGCCGAGATCTACCACGAGGCCGTCGCCGCCGGACACACCGATATCCAGGCGATCGGCATCTCCGCGGCCGGCAACGTCGCCGCGGACCGCAAGACCCTGACCTTCGCGGCCAACATCCCCGCGTGGATCGACTACAACCTGTCCGAGCATGTCGGCGCGCTCATCGACCACGCCGTGCCGGTCGTCGTCGAGAACGACGCGAACTGCGCCGGCTGGGGCGAATACGTGCACGGTGCCGGCCAGGGGCACCGCAACATGGTGGCGCTCACCGTCGGCACCGGCCTCGGCGGCGCGATCGTCATCAACGGCGACCTGTACCGCGGCTCGTTCGGCATGGCCGCCGAGCTCGGCCACCTGCCGATGGTCCCGGACGGCGACCACTGCGGCTGCGGCCTGCGCGGCTGCGCCGAGCGCTACACCTCCGGTACCTCGCTCGAGAACTTCGCCAAGTCGGCCGTGCGCCGCCGTCCGCAGGACGGCAAGCGCCTGATGGAACTGTGCGGCGGCGACATCACGAAGCTGGAGGGCCCGATGGTCTCCCAGGCCGCGCAGGAGGGCGACGAGCTCGGTCTGTACGCGTTCGGCAAGATCGGCGAATGGCTGGGCCGCACGATGGCCGCCGTCGCCGCCGTGCTCGACCCGGACATCTTCGTGATCGGCGGCGGCGTGGTGGCCGTCGGCGACATCCTGCTTGAACCGGCCCGTTACAACTACGCGCGTTTCCTCGAAGGCAGCGCCTACCGCAGCCACGCGAAGATCGTCGCCGCCACCGCCGGCCAGGACGCCGGCCTCATCGGCGCCGCCAACCTCGCCCTGCGGTAACAGGCCCTCGATTCCTGACGCCTCCCCAGCGAAGTTCAAGGGACTTTGTTCGCCCCCTCTGACGAGGGGGCTCCCGGCAAAGCCGGGTGGGGGAGAGACAGCGGCCGCAGGCCGCGGAAGATACGGCATCGACCGAAGGGCAATTCGATTTCCCCGCGGCCTACGGCCGCTCTTTCCTTCTCTCCCTCAGTCGGCTCCGCCGACAGCTCCCTCATCAGAGGGAGCCGAATTCCCACACCCCGCAACATCATGAAAACGCGAAAGCCCCGTCGCAATGACGGGGCTTTCTTTGGCGACCACGACCGGACTTGAACCGGCGACCTCCGCCGTGACAGGGCGGCGCTCTAACCAACTGAGCTACGCGGCCGTTTCGCACTTGCGCTGTGCAAGCACGAGTAGATATATTACCGATATCCGCGACCCATGCAACTCTCGGCGTGTCGCGCTTGCGATTCCTCAGCGGCACCCCGCGCCCATCACCGAAAAACCCAGTGATTCCAAGCGGTTTCAAACAGTCCAAAACACTCCGGCGCTCCCCTACCCCAGCAGCATCTTCACCGCGACCGCGACACCCAATACCACCAGGAATCCGACGACCACCAGCGCATACCGCAGCATCAGGCGGCGCTCGCGTTTCGCCCGGACCATGTCCAACCCCCATCCTTCGGAGGGAATCTGCGCTTCGGCGCGGGCGCGGCGCGCGACGTCCTCGTCGATGGCGGCGCGCGCGTCGGCGACGACCACATGGTCCGGCAGCGCCATCCGCGCGATCGGCATCACCGCGCGCGACAGACTCCCCGCGAGCACGACCACCGACGTATACGCCGCACAGGCCGCGACGCCGCGCGAAAGCAACCCCACGACCGCCAACCCGGCCAATCCGTACGCGAACAGCACCCATTGCATGCGTCGCAGCGTGCGGATGCACCGCTCGGTCGGATGGAACCGGAACGTCACGCACCACGCGCCGACGGCGACCAACGGCACGCACGCCAACGCGACGGCGAGCGGAAAACCGTCCATGCCGGCGTCCGCGAACACGCCCGATACGCTCAACGCCACGTCGACGCCAAGGAACAGCATGGCCGCGACAAGCTGGATCACACCGATCGCGAGCACGCGCCGACGTTCCGACGACGGGCGCACCGGCGGCTGCGTCCACCACCAGTCGACCGTCCCCAACCGCGGGCCGCGACGCAGGTACGCGGCGGCCACGCGGTCGCCGTCCTCCGCGTCGCGGATCAGGGCGGCCGCACGCCGCCACCCGATCACGTACGTCAACGCGCCCACGCTGGCGACAAATGCCGCGATGGCGAGCCACGGATAGACGCGGCCGAGCGGGGTCGCGCCGGCACGGTCCATGCCCGCCGCGATTGCGCACGCCAGCAGCGCGAGGAACGCCGCCAGCCAGATCGATGCCCTGACGCGGATGCGTCGCAGCGCCGCACGGTCGGTGGGCGTCACCGCACCGCCATCGTTCCGCGCGCCATCGCCGCCGAATCCTTCATCCATGGCCTCATCATCGCATCGAATCCGTCGGACCTGACGTCACGCGACATGAACAGTCGATGAACGCGCGAAACGCCACGCACGAAACGCCACGCACCAGACCACACGAAACGCGCGAAACTCACGCCTCGACCAACTCGGGCGGGCGGCGCGTGGAGAAACGGAACATGAGCGCGGCGAGCACGGCACCGCACACGGCCATGCCGGCGAGCGGCCACATGCTCGACGCGAAGCCGAGCAGATACGATGCGGCGGCCGGGGCGCCGGAGCGTGCGGCGGCGGCCGAGAACTCGGTGATCAGCGCGCTCGCGACGGCGGTGCCGATCGCGCCGGCGAGCTGCTGGACCGTGTTCATCACGGCGGAACCGTCCGCGTTGAGCCGCGCGGGCAGCTGGTTGAGCGCGTGCGTCTGGTCGGGCACGAGCACGAATCCGGAGCATGCCATGAACAGCGCGTAGGCGACGGCCACCGCGATCACGTTGCGGTAGGCGACGATGATCGCCGCGTCCATCACGGTGACGCCGAGGAACCCGCACAGGATGAACTTCGGCGGGAAATGGCCCTTCAGCGCGCCGCCGATCATCGGCGCGGCGATCGCGCCGACCACCGCGCCGGGCAGGAGGATCAGCGCGGCGACGAGCGAGCCGAAACCGAAGCCGCGCTGCAGCAGGATCGGCAGCATGAAGTTGAGGCCGAGCACGCCGCCCGAGGCCATGAGCAGGATGAGCATGCCGAGCGTGAACCCGGGGTAGCCGAACACGCGCACTTCGACCAGCGGACGGTCCATCCTCAGCTGCGCGGCGGCGAACACGGCGAGCACGGCGACGGCACCGGCGAGCGTCGCCCAGAACCGCCAGTCGCCGTTCCATGCGGCGAAGAAGCTGACCGCGACGATCAGGCCCGCGAGTCCGAGCGCGACCAGCAGCAGCGACGGCACGCTGATGCGCGCCTGCTCCGCGTCGCCCGGATGCCGGATCTCCGGCACGGTGGCGACGCCGAGCGCGAAGGAGACCACGAGGAACGGCAGCATCGCGTAGAAGATCCAATGCCAGTCGAGCCATTCCATCACGACGCCGCCGAACACCGGGCCGATGGCGGGCGCGGCGCAGGTGACGAGGCTCACGATGCCGAGCATCGCGCCACGCTGTTCGAGCGGCGCCTTCTCCAGGATGATGGTGGTGATGAGCGGCAGGGAGATGCCGGTGCCGAGCGCCATGACGAGACGCGCGGCGAGCAGCATCGGGAAGCTCGCGGCGAGCGCGCCGATCAGCGTGCCGAGCGTGAAGATCACGACGGCGACGACGAACAGCGTCTTCGTGGCGAACCGTCGCACCATGAACGGCGAGCTCGGGATCGCGACGGACAACAGCAGCAGGTAGCCGGTGGTGAGCCATTGCACGGTGGACGCGTCGATCGCGAACTCGGCCATCAGCGTCGAATAGGCGATGTTGAGCGACGTTTCGGACAGGATGCCGAGGAACGTGAGGATGGCGAGCGCGACGACGGTGACGACGAGCTTCGGCGCGACGGGCCGTTTGGCGGTGTCCGTAGCGCCGCCGCCGTCACGGCCGGTTCGCGCGGATTCCACCGACTCCCCCGCGCGTGCCGCCCGTGCGTTCTGGGTGTCGTGTCCGTTCATGCGATTGTGCCTCCGTTCCCGTCATGACCATGATTGTTGCATATCAAACAATGTCATCGTACGGGCGAATGTTACGCGAAACGCACCATGCCGGCCAGCACCGCGACCACGCACTGCGCGGCGGCGAGCGCGGTGAACAGGACGAGCGGCGCGACCCATGCGCCGGACAGTTCGGCCAGCGTGCCGAAGGCGAGCGGGCCGACGGAGGCGACCAGATAGCCGAGCGACTGCGCCATGCCGGACAATGCGACCGTGTCGGCCGGGGTGCGGCCGCGCAGGGCGATCAGCGTGAGCGCGACGACCAGCGACGCGCCCTGCCCCATGCCGCCGATCACGCTCCACAGCATCGACGCCGCGGGTGCCAGCAGCCAGCCGCATCCGGCGACGACCATCGGCACGCTGGCGACGAGCGCCGCGCATACCTGGTTGCCGCTCACGTGCATCAGCGCGGGGATCAGGAGGCCGGAGAGGATGCCGAGCGATTGGAAGACGAACAGTTGGATGCCGGCCTGCGATTCGGAGAATCCGGCGGCCGCGGCGAGCGAGGGCAGCCAGTTTGACATCGTGTAGAACGCGGCCGACTGCAATCCCATGAACAACGTCACCCACCACGTCATCGGGCGTCGCCACAGCGGACGTGCGTCCGTGGCGACGGCGACGGCGGCATCCATGACGGTACCGGCGGTACCGGCGGCGACGTTCGCGGCGGAACCGGCGGCGACGCCGTTTCCGTTTCCCCGCATCCCGCGCGCCACGCGGATCGACCACAATGCGGCGACGACGAGCGGCGGCACGGCCCAGACGGCGAGCGCCGGCCGCCAGCCGCCGAGCGCGGCGGCGAGCGGCGCGGCGGTGAGACCGGCGATGGCGGAGCCGGCGGTGATGCAGCCGGAGTACACGCCCGTGGCGACGGCGATATGACGGGCGTAGTCGCGTTTCGCGATGACCGGCACGAGCACGTTGCCGGCGGCGATGCCCGCGCCGACGGCGAACGTGCCCAGCCACACGCCGGCCGGACCGCCGAACGACCGGACGAGGTCGCCGGCGGCGAGGACGAGCAGCGCGGCGAGGACGGTGCCGTCCGCGCCGAGACGTCGTTCCGCGAACCGGACCAGCGGGCTGACGGCGGCGAACGCCCACAGCGGCATCGCGCCGAGCACGCCGAGCACGCTCTCGCCCCAGCCGAGATCGTCGCCGATACGCGTGAGCACCGGCCCGACGCCGGCGATCGCGGGACGCAGGTTCAGCGCCACCAGGAAGATGAGGGCCGCCAGCAGGGCGGGGGTCGCGGGGTTGGCCGGTGCCGTGGTATTGGTCGACGCCGCGGAATCAGCGGCCTTGGCGGTGCTCATCGGGCGGCGAGCACGGCGTCGATCACGGTGGCGACGCCGCGGTCGTTGTTGCTCGGGGCGATCCAGCCGGCGTGGGCGCGCATGTGCTCCTCGGCGTTCGCCACCACGTAGCCGTGGCCGGCGGCTTCGAGCATCTGGATGTCGTTGTAGGTGTCGCCGAGCGCGCAGGCGTCCTCGAGCCGCACGCCGAGGTGTTCGCACAGGCGGGCGAGGCCGGCGCCCTTGTCGACGCCGGGATTCATCATGTCGATCCACATCTTGCCGGCGTTCGTCACCGTGTAGCGGTCGGACCAGGCGTCGCGGTAGGTCTCGCGGTACACCTCCTCGGAATCGTTGCCGGGGAAGAACACCGTGTACTTGTTGACGTCGGCGTCGAGCGTCGTGATGTCGTCCATGTAGACGATCTTCTTGTAGAACGTGCGGAAGTAGTCGTCGTACTTCCTGTCGCACGAACGGATGAAGCACGCCTCGAGACCGCAGACGGTGGGGCATCCGCGGCCGTCGGCGAGCGTGAAGTCGATCAGCCGGCGGTACTCCTCGACGGGGATGAGGCTCTCGTAGACGAGCTCGCCGCGGCAGTAGATCGCGGCGCCGTTGTCGGACATCAACGCCATGTGGTCCGCGAGATCGGGGAACATCTCGGCCAGCGTGTAGTTCGGGCGGCCGCTCGCCGCGCAGAACGTGAGTCCGGCGGCGTCCAGCGCGAGGATGCGCTCGGCCATGCGCGGCGGCATCGTGCCGTCGTCGGCGAGCAGCGTGCAGTCCATGTCGCTGGCGACGACCCTGATGTCCTTCAGCCCGGCGTCTTCGGTGAAATCGGGCAGGTTCTGCGGATTCTGCGGCATGTGCGCCACTCCTTCGTCTCTCGTCTCTCACTCGTTACGGACGTTCCGCGAGCGGACGTCCGTGTTTCGACCCGCACCACTGTAGCGCAGGGCGGCCATGACAAACGCCGGCATTCCAGCCCTTCCGATAGCATGGTGGGCGGTGGTTCGGCCCGTATCCGACCAGCATGCGGACACCATGCGTCCGCATCATACGCGGATATCATGCGGGCGGACCGGACAGACTGGAAACGGCTGGAATTCGACCTTACTTAAGGAGAAGCTGCAACCAATGGCAGAATTCGTGTATCAGATGATCAAGGCGCGCAAGGCGTTCGGCGACCGCGTCATCCTCGACGACGTGACCCTGAGCTTCCTGCCCGGCGCGAAGATCGGCGTGGTGGGCCCGAACGGCATGGGCAAGTCCACGCTGCTCAAGATCATGGCCGGCCTTGAGACCGTGTCCAACGGCGAGGCCACGCTCACCCCCGGCTTCACGGTCGGCATCCTGCAGCAGGAGCCGCCGCTGGACGACACGAAGACCGTGGGCGAGAACATCAAGATGGCGTTCGGCGACATCGCGCAGAAGGTCGACCGTTTCAACAAGATCGGCGAGGAGATGGCCGATCCGGACGCCGACTTCGACGCCCTCATGGAGGAGATGGGCAAGCTCCAGACCGAGATCGACGCCGCGAACGGCTGGGATCTCGACTCGCAGCTCGACCAGGCGATGGACGCCCTGCAGTGCCCCGACCCGGACACCCCGGTGAACGTGTGCTCCGGTGGCGAGCGCCGCCGCGTGGCCCTGTGCAAGCTTCTGCTCGAAGCCCCCGACCTGCTGCTGCTCGACGAGCCCACCAACCACCTCGACGCCGAGTCGATCCTGTGGCTGGAGCAGTTCCTGCACCAGTACAAGGGCGCCGTCATCGCCGTCACCCACGACCGTTACTTCATGGACAACGTGGCCGAGTGGATCTGCGAGGTGGACCGCGGCCACCTGTACCCGTACAAGGGCAACTACTCCACGTACCTGGAGACCAAGGCGAAGCGTATGGAGATCCAGGGCGCGAAGGACGCGAAGCTCGCCAAGCGCCTGAAGAACGAGCTCGACTGGGTGCGCTCCTCGCCGAAGGCCCGTCAGGCCAAGAACAAGGCCCGTCTGGAGCGTTACGACCAGATGGAGCAGGAGGCGCGCAACAACAAGAAGCTCGACTTCTCCGAGATCCAGATCCCGGCCGGCCCGCGCCTGGGCTCCACGGTGCTCGAGGCGAAGCACATCCACAAGGCGTTCGGCGACCGCGTGCTCATCGACGACCTGTCCTTCACGCTGCCGCGCAACGGCATCGTCGGCGTGATCGGCCCGAACGGCGTCGGCAAGTCCACGCTGTTCAAGACGATCGTCGGCCTGGAGCCGCTGACCTCCGGCGAGCTCAAGATCGGCGACACGGTGAAGATCAGCTACGTCGACCAGAACCGCGCCGGCCTCGATCCGAACAAGAACCTGTGGGAGGCGGTCTCCGGCGGCCTCGACTTCATCGAGGTGGCGGGCGTCGAGGTGCCGACCCGCGCCTACGTGGCGAGCTTCGGCTTCAAGGGCTCCGACCAGCAGAAGCTGACCGGCGTGCTCTCCGGCGGCGAGCGCAACCGACTCAACCTGGCGCTGACCCTGAAGCAGGGCGGCAACCTGCTGCTGCTCGACGAGCCCACGAACGACCTCGACGTCGAGACGCTGGAATCGCTCGAGAACGCGCTGCTCGGCTTCCCGGGCTGCGCCGTCGTGATCTCCCACGACCGTTGGTTCCTCGACCGCGTCGCCACGCACATCCTCGCATGGGAGGGCGATGACGAGAACCCGGCCAAGTGGTACTGGTTCGAAGGCAACTTCCAGGCCTACCAGGAGAACCGCGTCGCCCGCCTCGGCGAGGACGCGGCCCGCCCGCACCGCCTGCACCGCAAGCTGACGCGCGTCTGAGCATCAGTCCTCATTCGGCCCCCTCTGACGAGGGGGCTGTCGAACGCAGTGAGACTGGGGGAGAGATAGCTGGAACGTAACGGTTCCCGCTATCTCTCCCCCAGTCCGCTACCGCGGACAGCCCCCTCGTCAGAGGGGGCCAAGTCGTAGCGGGCGAGGGTGCCTTATTCGTATGCGGGCCATAACCCGCCGTTCACACGGCTCACATGCTCGTTACAATCGTCTCTGATGCCAGTAACGACCGACCGTTACAGTCGAGGCATCACATAATCGAACATCGAACACGACAATCTAGGGAGACGAGCATGACCGACGACACCATCACACCGCTGGAACATCTGGTGAAGGTGCTCAAACTGGGCAAGCCCTCCGACTACCGCAACCACACGTACGTGAACGGCGAAAGCCTCTACTTCCCCACCGGCCGCGTGTACGGCGGCCAGGTGATCGCCCAGTCGCTGATGGCGGCCGCGAAGACCGTGGCGCCGAACCGTCTGCCGCATTCGATCCACGGCTATTTCATCGCGCCCGGCGACATCCGCCAGGATCTGCTGTTCGACGTGGAGAAGCTGCGCGACGGGCGTTCGTTCTCGGCGCGGCGCGTGAACGTCACGCAGGCCGAGGGATCGATCCTCACCGCGATCGCCTCGTTCCAGGTGACCGGACAGGAGGGCGTGGAGTTCGCCGACCCGATGCCGGCCGACCTGCCCGACCCGGAATCGCTCACCAGCGCGAAGGAGCTGATGGCGCCGTACGCCGGCAGGTCGCCGTTCGCGAACTACTACGCGGAGAAGTCGCCGTTCGACATCCGCCATATCACGCCGACGATCATGCTCGGACCGGACAAGGAGTCCGCGGCCGCCGACTCCGGCAGGCAGATGGTGTGGATGAAGGCCGACGGCGAGGTCGAGGCGCCGCAGCTCATGCATCGTGCGATGCTGGCGCTCGGTTGCGATCAGGTGATGATGGAGCCGGTGCTGCGTCGCGCCGGACTGTCGATCTCCACGCCGGGCATCGCCTACGCGTCGATCGACCATTCGATGTGGTGGTACCGCGACGTGGACATCTGCCAGTGGCACCTGTACGTGCAGGACACGCCGACCGCCGCGCACGGCCGCGGACTCGGCACGGCGAAGGTGTATTCGCAGGACGGCGAGCTGGTCGCCGCCATCGCCCAGGAGGCGATGATCCGCGTGCCGCGCGGGTGATGACTCGGTGCCGTGGCGTTGCCTCCCTCTGACGAGGGAGGTGTCATCGCGAAGCGATGACGGAGGGAGAGAAGAGAGAAGAAGAGCGGCCGTAGGCCGCGGGGAAATCGAATCGGCTTTCGGCCGATGCCGTATCTCCCGCGGCCTGCGGCCGCTCCTGTCTCTCCCTCAGTCGCGGCTATGCCGCGACAGCTCCCTCGTCAGAGGGGAGCCGAAGTGAGGCTTACGCTTCGCGAGAGGCGCTCGCCGCGGCGTAGGCGGCGAGGGCGCGCGGGGCATGGAAGCCCTGCTTCTCGAACTCGTCGGCGATCTTCTGGGCGACCTCCTGGGAGCGGCCCTTGTCGACGAGCGCGATGATGGAGCCGCCGAAGCCGCCGCCGGTCATGCGGGCGCCGTAGGCGCCGTTGTGGCGGGCCACGTCCACGGCCACGTCGAGCTCCGGCACGGTGACCTCGTAGTCCGCGGCGAGCGAATCGTGGGACGCGTTGAACAGGCGTCCGGCGGATTCGATGTCGCCCTGGGCGAAGGCGCGCACGAAGGAGCGCACGCGTTCGATCTCGGTGACGACGTGGCGCACGCGCTTCTTCATCGTCTCGTCGGGCAGCGCGTCGAGCGTTTCCTTGAGAGCCTGGAGCTGGTCGTCGGCCTTGGAGATGCCGTCGGCGGCGACACGCAGGTTGGCGACGCCGAGAATCTTCGCGGCCTCCTCGCAGGTGGCGCGACGCTGGGCGTACTGGCCGTCGTTGAGCTGGTGCGGGGCCTGGGTGTCGACGACGAGCAGCTCGAGGCCGTACTTGTCGAGGTCGAACTCCTGCTGGGAGACGTTCTCCAGCGGGGTGAGCTCCGGGCGGCAGTCGAGCAGCAGCGCATGGCCGGGCGTGCAGCGCATCGAAGCGTTCTGGTCGAGGCCGCCGGTGGAGGCGCCGGCCATCTCGTTCTCGGACTTGATGGCGGCGTTGATGAGGGTGACGCGGCCGGCGTCGGAGTCGCCGTAGCCGAGACCGTACACGTCGTCGAGGGCGAGCGCGGTCGAGCAGGTCATCGCGGCGGAGGAGCTCAGACCAGAGCCCAGCGGCACGCAGGAGACGAACGCGGCGTCAAAGCCCTTCACCTTGGAGAAGCCGGCCTCGCGCAGCGCCCACGCCACGCCCACCGGGTAGGCGGCCCAGCCGTCCACGCCGCGGGCCTTGAGCCCGTCGAGATCGGCCTCGGCGACCTTGTCCGGGGAGATGGACGAGACGACGCGCACCTTGGTGTCCTCGCGCGGCTTGAGCGCGATGAACGTGCGCTGCGGCAGCGCGATCGGCAGGCACAGGCCCGCGTTGTAGTCGGTGTGCTCGCCGATCAGGTTGACGCGGCCCGGAGCGGCCCACACGCCTTCCGGCGCGAAGCCGTAGGTGTCGACGAACAGTTTCGTCGCCTCGGAGACGCCCTCCTCATGGGAGATCGGCTCGATGAATTCAACAGCAGCCATTGGTGTTTTATCCTTCCTTGGTTTTGTGGAACATCCTTGTTGAGAAGATGGCGTCAGTCGGCGATGTCGACGTCGCCGAGCTCGTGGAAGCGCTTCGCGATGAGCTCCGGGGTCGTGTCGGAGATCCAGGCGGCCATGCCGGATTCGGAGCCGGCGAGGTACTTGATCTTGTTGGCGGCGCGGCGGAACGAGAAGAACTGCAGGTTGAGGCGGTAGTTCTCGCGGCGCGGGTCGTGGATCGGGGCCTGGTGCCAGGCGGCGATGTACGGCAGGTCCATGCCCTTGCCGTCGCCCTTGTCGAAGAACGCGTTGCCGCGCTTGAGCAGGTGCGAGTACATGGAGGCGAGGTCCCAGCGCTCCTGGTCGTCGAGCTGGTCGATGGTGAGCACGTCGCGCACCGGCACCACGTGCACCTCGAGGGGCCATCGGGCGGCGGCCGGCACGTAGGCGACCCAGCTGTGGTTGCGCATGATGACGCGTTCCTTGGCCTCGAGCTCGGCGTTCATCAGGTCCTTGAGCAGGTTGCCGCCGGTCTTCTCGTGGTAGGCCTCGGTGTGCTTGAGCTCCTGCTCCATCTTCGGGGCGATGAACGGGTAGCAGTAGACCTGGCCGTGCGGGTGGGCGAGAGAGACGCCGATCTCGGCGCCGTGGTTCTCGAACGGGAAGATCTGCTCGATGCCGTCCATCTTCGAGATCTCGGCGGTGCGGAACGCCCACGCCTCGACGACGGTGCGCAGACGGCTCACCGGCAGGTCGGCGGGCAGGCCGTGCTCGTTCGGGTCGAAGCAGATGACCTCGCAGCGGCCGGCGGCCATCTTCTTCTCCCACAGCGGGTTGCCGTCCACGTAGGTGACGTCCTCGGAACGGCCGGGCACGCGCACCATCGACGGGAAGCGGTTCTCGAACACGACGACGTTGTAGTCGGTGTCCGGCACCTCGCCGTCCTGGTACGGGTCGCCGGGCTTGCGGGCGGCCAGCGGGTTGCCCTTGGCGGTGGCGCCGGGGCCGGCGGTGATCGGGCGGTTCATGCGCGCGGTCGCCATCGGGATCCAATCGCCGGTCAGCGGGTCGCGGCGCATCTCGGGGGCCGCGTACGGCACCTCCTCGCCGGCGGCGTTCAGCTGGTTGGCGAAACGGTAGGCGAGATGACGCGGGTCCTTGAGCTCGCGGGTCTTCGCGCCGGAGACGTACTCCGGATCGTCGTCGAGGTAGAAGAAGTCACGTCCGTCGGCGAGCGTCGTCGGCGTGATGCGGATGTGCTCCTTCGCGTACGCACCCGGCTCGTAGGCTGCGAATTCGGTCATGGTTATTCCTGCTCACTTTCCTGTACGGGCTCGGTCTGTTCGGCCAGCACGAGCTCCTTGACCAGTTCCTTCGTTTTGGCGGCGGTATCTGGGTCGAGACCGTCGTCGGTGATGACCGTGTCCACCTGGTCGAACCGCGCGAACAGCGACAGCGATGTGCAGCTCCACTTGGTGTGGTCGGTCAAGATGATGGTGCGATCGGCGATGTCCATCATCGCCATATCGGTGGCGGCCTCCAGCGAATTGGGCATGAGGAAGCCGCGGGGAATCGACACGGAATGCGTGCCGAGGAAGACGGTGTTGACGCGCAGCGAGGCGACGACCTTGTCGGCGATCGGGCCGACGAGCGAGTTCGATCGGGTGATGACGCCGCCGGTGACGATCACCTCCACGTCCTTCGATTCGAGGGCCTGCACGAGTTCGGCGACCGGGATCGAATTGGTGAGGATGGTGACGCCCGCGGCCTGCTGGCTTTCCAGCAGATGCTGTGCGAAGACGTAGGCGGTGGTGCCGCCGCCGATGGCGATCACGTCGCCGGGGGCCACGTATTTGACGGCCTCCTGCGCGATCGCGTCCTTGAGCCCGATGTCCATCTGCGACTTTACGGAGAACAACGGCTCGCTCAGCAGCGTGCTGGTGGTGACTGCGCCGCCGTGGACCCGCTTGAGGAGCCCTTTGTCGGCGAGTTCGGCGATATCGCGGCGGATGGTCATCGCGGAAACGCCGAGTTCCTTGCTGAGTGCCGTGATGCGCACGGCACCCCGGGTGCGAAGCCTGCTCAGTATCAGGTGTTGACGTTGTGACGATATCATATGAACATTATCGCACACAATCACCCATAGTTCAAACCGAGTTGTGCGTTTCGCGTACCCTTTTTGTAGTTTTGCAAACGTTAGCGAACAAAAAACAACATAGGCGCGATTGCCTATCGGAATTCTCCGGACGGTTTCCGGGTATCTCTCCCCACCCGGCTCCGCCGGGAGCCCCCTCGTCAGAGGGGGCCGGAGACACAATCACTCGGCGTCGACGCCGACGGCTTCGGAGACGGACGAGAACCCGTCGCGGCGCAGCAGCTCGGCGAGGCCGCGCTTCAGGACCGTGATCTGCTGGGGGCCGCGGTACATGAGCGACGAGATGAACATGACCAGGTCGGCGCCGGCGCGGATCTTCGCGTACGCCTGCTCGGGCGTGAACACGCCGCCGATGCCGGCGATCGCGAACCGGTCGCCGTACTGACGGCGCACACGCGCGACCAGCGCCGTGCTGGCGTCCGTGCACGGGCCGCCGGACAGGCCGCCCTCCCACTCGTGCGGGATGGCGAGGCCGGCGCGGTCCTTGTTGAGGTTGGCAAGCGAGACGCCCTGCACGTTGTGCTCGGCAAGCACGTCGAGCAGGTCGCGGAACTCCTCCCACGGCTTGTTGAGCGGCATCTTGACGAGCGTCGGCTGCGGGCGGTCGATCGCGTCGAGCGCGGTGAACAGCTTGTCGAGCGCCTCGGGCGAGGCGGTGAACGGCTCGCCCACATGCGTGTTCGGGCAGGACACGTTCACTTCGACCATCGCGGTGCGGCCGGCGGCGCGGCGCATCGAGACGCAGTAGTCCTCGATGCCTTCGTCGAGGTCGCCGCACAGTGCGTCGTTCGTGCGAGCGATCGAGACGGACACCTGCATGTCGTGCGCGTGCGTCCACGCCTTCTCCGCACGGTCGATGACCTTGTCGGAGCCGATGTTCGCGAGGCCCACGTGCACCATCATCGAATCGTATTCGGGCAGACGGTGGAACCACGGCTTCGGATTGCCGGGGCACGGGCGGGACGTGGTGGAGCCGACCGTCTCGAATCCGAAGCCGGCGTTGTCGAGCAGCACCGGCATGTCGCAGTTCTTGTCGAGTCCGGCGGACAGGCCGAACGGGTTCGCGAAGTCGACGCCCATCACCGTGGTCTCGAGGATCGGATCGGTGTAGTCGAGCATCGTGCGCTCCGCCCACAGCAGCGGCGGGATGTGCTTGACCACGCGGCAGAACGCGATCATGCGGTCGTGCGCATCGTCCGGCGGCACGTTGAAGACGAAATTGGGTTTGATGACGTGCTTGTAGCCGAAGGTGAACAGGTCGCAGGTCGCCTTGTTGACCGCGTCATGCCAGAAGCTGTCCGAAACGTAACTCATGGGCACCCAGTCTAGTCAATCAGTAGGCGCCGCGCACATACTGGGGCTGGTAGGGGGCCTCGGTGACGGGCACGCCGAGCTTGGCGGCGGCGCGCAGCGGCCAGTACGGGTCGCGCAGCGCGGCGCGGCCGATCTCGACCGCGTCGGCCTTGCCCTTGGCGAGCACCTTCTCCGCCTGCTTCGGCTTGGTGATGAGGCCGACCGCGGTGACCGGCACCTCGGCGCGCTTGCGCACCTGGGCGGAGAACGGCACCTGGTAGTCGGGCTTGACCGGGACCGTCACGCCGGCGACGATGCCGCCGGTGGACACGTCGACCAGGTCCACACCGTGCGCCTTGAGGATCTGCGCGAGCGCGACCGTCTGGTCGAGGTCCCAGCCGCCCGCCGCCCAGTCGGTGGCGGAGACGCGCACGAGCAGCGGCATGTCGTCCGGGATCACGCCGCGGATCGCGTCGGCGACCTCCAGCAGGAAGCGGATGCGCCCCTCGAAGCCGCCGCCGTATTCGTCGTCGCGTTCGTTGCTCAGCGGGTCGAGGAACTGCGAGATCAGGTAGCCGTGGGCGGCGTGGATCTCGATCGCCTGGAATCCGGCGGCCACGGCGCGACCGGCCGCCGCGGCGAACGCGCCGACCAGTCCGTGGATCTCGTCGACGCTCAGCGCGCGCGGCGTCGCGTAGCCGCCGAACGGGATGGCGCTCGGCGCGACGGTCTGCCAGCCGCCGGCCTCACCGGGCACGGTCTCGTGCTCGTAGCCGACGGTGAACGAGCCGGTCGACCCCTTGCGTCCCGCGTGGTTGAGCTGGATGGCGGCCACGGCGCCCGTCGCCTTGACGCCTTCGACGATCCACTTCCACGAGTCGATCTGCCAGTCGGCCCACAGGCCCACGTCGTTCGGCGAGATGCGGCCTTCGGGCGCGACGGCGGTCGCCTCGGCGATGATCATGCCGAAGCCGCCCATCGCGCGCGACACGTAGTGCTGGTAGTGGAACGGCGTCGGGCGGCCGTCCTGCGCGAACGCCGAGTAGGTGTCCATCGGCGGCAGCCAGATGCGGTTGCGGATGGTCAGGCCGCGCAGCGTCATCGGCCGGAACAGCAGCGGGCCAGCATCCTTGGCGGGGTTCTCCCCCGTCAGAGGTGTACCGGTCTTGCCCGTTTTGCCCGGTTTCGTCGCCTTGCCTGCGGCCTTGCCCGATTTCACCGATTTCGCGGACTTCGCCGTTTTCGAGGATTTCGCGGCCTTGCCCGGTTTCCCGGGCTTGCCTTTGCCTCCCGCCTCGACGGTGTTCGTCACGTCGAGGCCGCGGAAGTCGAATCCGCTCGGGCCTTCGACGTTCGCCGTCACGCCTGCCGTGCTTCCGTATGCCGTGGTGTCTTCCACCATGATGTTCCCCCTTACGCCGAATGTCCGGCGATGATCGTCCTCGACAATTCTAACGTCCAAGCTGAAAGTACGCCGAACGCCCACCGTATGTGGGAATACGGTGGGCGTTCGGTTGCGATGCCGCGATGGCGCGGCCGCCAGTGGCACGAGCCCGCGATGGCGTCACGCGGGGCTTACGGGAGACGAATCACTGGCCGGTCGTGGTCCCCTGCTGGGTGGTCGTACCGGTCGTGCCTTCCGTCGTGGTACCCTGCTGCGTGGTCGTGCCGGTGGTCCCCTGGGTGGTCGTGCCGGTCGTGCCCGAGCTGGTGCCGCTGTACGTGGTGGTGCCTCCGCCCGTGTACTTCGCGCTCGGGTTGCCGTAGCTGTTGTCGATCGGGATACCGGCGGCGTCGACGTAGCTCTGCATGAACTGCTTCCACGCGGGCTCGGCGATGTACATGCCGTACCAGGTCGGGCGGTACACGCCGTTGATCGTCTTGTAGTTGAACGACTGCGGCGACTCGGCGTTGCCGACGGCCACGAACGCGGCCACCTGCGGGATGAAGCCGGCGGTGAGCATGTACGTGTCCTCGTTGGTGCCGGTCTTCGCGAAGGTCTTGCGGCCGTTGGCCAGCTGGGCGTCCACGGCGTTGCCGTTGGAGCGGACGACGCCCTGGTTGATGGCGTAGGCGGCGGTCTCCGCGATCTCCGGGTCGATGGCCTGATGGCAGTTCGCGGACGGCACCTTGTAGTTCTTGCCGGCGCGGTCGGTCATCTTGGTGATGGCGATCGGGGTGCATTCGACGCCCTTGGCGGCGATCGTCGCGTACACGTTCGCCATCGTGAGCGGCGAGGCCTGCACGGTGCCGATCACCATCGGCGGCTGGAACGAGTTGGAGTCGTACACGTCCTCATGGCCCTGGATCGAGTTGTGGTAGCCGACCTGCTTGGCGGCGTCCGCGATTGCGCACAGGCCGATCTGCTGGGTCATCGAGGCCTGGGTGGTGTTGTGCGAGAGCACGAGGCCCTGCAGCGGGCTTTCGTTCGAGGTGCCGCCGCCGGAGTTCTGCACGCTCCACGTGCCGGCGAACGCGTAGCCGTTGCAGCTGAAGCTCGCCGTGTTGTACGCGGTGGATGTGCGCAGGTACTGGTTGATGGACTTGCCCGCCTGCATCCAGGCGACGAGGTTGATCGGCTTCCAGGTGGAGCCGGGCTGGAAGCCCCAGCCGCCGCCGTCGGACTCGTCGACCGCGTAGTTCACGGCCGTTCGGGTCGAATCGAGCTTCGCCAGATCGGTGGCATCGTAGGTGCGGTTGATGCCGAAGCCGAGCACCTCGCCGGTGCCGGGCCTGATCGCGGCGATAGCGACCTCGAAGCCGGTCGGATCGGCCGGCGGGATGGCGTCACGCGCCGCCTGCATGGCGGAGTTGTTCGCGTTCACGTCCATCGTGGTGACGATCGACAGGCCGCCCTCCTTGAGCAGCTTGTTGCGCTCCTCCTCGGTCTTGCCGAACTCCTTGTTCTTGAGGATCTGACGGGTCACGTAGTCGCAGAAGAACGCGGCGTCGCCGGCCACCTGGCAGCCGGATTCGATGGACTGCACGTTGAGCGTGTCCTTGAGCGGCGTCTTGTAGGCCTCGTCATGCTGCTTCTGGGTGATGTACCCCTCCTGCAGCATGAGGTCGAGCACGATGTTGCGCTGCTTCTGCGACTCCTTGAGGTTCTCGTCGCTGGTCGGATCATACCTGGCCGGGTTCTTCGTGATGGCGGCGATGGTCGCGGCCTGCACCACGGTCAGGTCCTTGGCGGAGGTGTTGAAGTAGCGCTTCGCGGCGCTCTCCACGCCGTAGAGGTTGTGGTTGCCGAACTGGGCGATGTTGAGGTAGCCCTGCAGGATCTCGAGCTTCGAGTACTGCTTCTCCATCTGCACGGCGATGAGCATCTCGCGCACCTTGCGCGCGACGGTCTGTTCGGAGGCGTGGTATTCGGCGATCGGGTCGTCGTCCTCGCGGGCCTGCATGGCGAGCACGTTCTTCACGTACTGCTGGGTCAGCGTGGAGCCGCCCTGCGTATCGCCCTTCTTCACGAACGTCTGGAAGAAGGCGCGCATGACGCCCTGCACGTCGATGCCGTGGTGCTTGAAGAATCGGCGGTCCTCACGGGCGACGACGGCCTGCTGCATGACCTTGGAGATGTTCTTCAGCGGCACGACGGTACGGTTGTCGGCGTAGAACTCCGCGATCTTCGTCGTGCCGTCCGAGGCGTACATCACGGATTTCTGGGGAAGGGAGGTCACGTCGAAATCGACGCCCTCGACCTTGAGCGACGGCACCACGGCCTTGGCCACCGAATTCGCGGCGAATACGGCGGGGGAAACCAGCGTGGCCATCACCACGCCGCCGCCGACGCACAGCATGAGATAGGCCAACAGCAAAGTAAGCACACGTCGAGCGGTAAGGGAGTTCTTTTTCGGCATGCGCCCCATTCTAAGTGGGTGGGTCTACCGGAACCGATGGCGTGCCACGGCGCGTGGGGAATCATTCACAGGAACCCCACTCCCTGAACGTCTCCCGGAAATCCGGTGAACGCGGTCAGCGGCGCGACCTGCGGATGAGCATGCCGGGCTGGTAGATGATGATCGAACGGCCCTCGCGCGCGATCCACCCGCGGTTCGCGAAGTCCATCAGCGCCTTGTTCACGGTCTCGCGGCTGGAGCCGACGAGCTGCGCCATCTCCTCCTGCGTCAGATCGTGCGGCACCTTGAGCCCCTCCTCGACCGGCTCGCCGAAGCGGGACGCGAGGTTGATGAGCGTCTTGGCGAGGCGGGCGGGCACGTCCATGAACACGAGGTCGGAGATGTGCTCGTTGTTGGAGCGCATGCGCCCGGCCATCACCTGCAGCATGTCGATGGCGACGCGAGGATGCTGGTCGAGCCAGTGGAACAGCGCGTCATGTTCGAGCCAGACGACGCGCGTGCCGTGGTTCATCGCCAGCGCGGACGCGGTGCGCGGGCCGCCGGTCGGGTCGAAGACGGGGATCTCGCCGAGCACCTCGCCCGGCGCGTGGATGGACAGCAGCTGGATGCGATGGTCGTTCGATTCGCGCACGAGCTTGACGCGCCCGTGCTCCAGCAGATACATGCGATGGTCGGTGCCGCCCTGTTCGAAGATGGCCTCGCCCTTGTCGTACACGGCCTGGTTGAGATGGGGGATCAGCTCCTCCGCCTGCTCCGGCGACACCTGCTTGAACAGCGCGGTATGCAGGAGCACGTTCTCCTCTTCGGGCATCGCGTTCGGCTTTTCCGCCAACTCACATCACCATCCCATCATCACGTCGCCGTATTCCATCGTCGGTCCGCGGACATCCTCGACCATCGTCCGCAACATTGTACCGCACGCCCACCGGAGCCGCCGTGAACGTACCGCAGGCGTTCACAGGCGCGCGTCGGCGCACGCGCGGGCGGCGGGCGGCGCCGCCGTCACGCGCGGGACGCCTGCGCGTGGCAGTACGCGAGCAGGTGCGCGACGACCTCGGCGCGGGACAGCCCGGTCTGGCTTCTGAGCGGGTCGACGCGCTTCACGGCGGACTTGACCGCCTTGTCGCTCGTCTTCTCGCCGCTCACGTTGAGCACGCGCGTCATCTTCACCGCGTCGATGTCGTACGCCATCGTCACGTGGTGCAGGACCGCGCCGGGAGCGTGCGTCGCGGCGGGCGCGGCCGCTTCCCCGCGCGCCGCCGCACGCGCGTGCGGCGCGGGGAAGCGCCGTTGCGCCGCGCCGCCGATCTTGCCGTGCTGCGAGGCGATGTCGTTGAGACCGGCGAACCGCACGTCGAGTCCCAGCCCGCGCAACGCCTCGACGAGCCACCGGTCGCACAGACGATACGACGATGCGACGTCGATGCCGGCGACGAAATCGAGCGGAGTATATAAGGAGTAGGTGATGGTGTTGCCGGGTTCGATGAACATCGCGCCGCCGCCCGTGCACCGGCGCACGACGGTGATGCCCTCCGCGCGCGCGACATCCTCGTGGACCTCGTCGGGGATGGACTGGAACCGGCCGACGACGACGCACGGCGCGTTCCACTCCCAGATGCGCAAGGTCGGCCGGCGTGTGCCGGCCGCGACCTCGCGCGCCCACTGTTCGTCGACCGCCATCTGGTCGGCGGGCGTGCGGGGGATGTCGTGGACGATGGCGAGCCGCGGCCAGAGGGAGACCCAGCGGGAGGCGAAGTCGGGGTCGGGCGTCGTGACCGCCCCCACCCGCTGCGCGGGAGCCCCCGCCGGCGGGGGCGGAGTGAGGGAGGACGCGGTATCGGTGGCGGACGGGGCAATCGCGCGGACGGCGGCGATGGCGACGGCGTCGGCGTCGGTGCCGACGAGACGGGCGTGCGGATGGCGGGCGATCGCCTCGCGCACCGCGGCCGCGATCGGCGCGGAATCGATCGCCGCAGAATCGATCGCCGCAGAATCGATCGTCGCAGAATCGATTGTCGCGGAATCGGCGCCGATCGCGGGAGACGCGGCGAGGACCGCGGCGAGCGCACGTTCGATGCCGTGCAGGAGGGCGTCGGCGGTCTCGTCGGAATCGGCCTCGACGAAGAAATCGCCGTCGACGCGCACGCGCGGCGCGTCCATGCCGTCCGGCTCCACGGTCACGGCGACGAGTTTGCCGCCCGGCGTCTTGCATTCCCCACGCATCGCGTTCTCCATATCCATGCCGCCACCATAGCAAAAGGCCCTCGGCGTGATGCCGGGGGCCTTCGGAAACGTGCGACGGACGCGTCACATGCGGGCGAGGATGTCCTTGCCGACCTGGTCGGTGGTGCGGACGGTGGAGCCGAGCTCCTCGATATCCGCCTCGACGGCCTTGTGGATCTTCTGCGCGGCCTCGTCGAAGCCGAGATGCTCGAGCAGCATGGCGGCGGAGAGGATCGCGGCGGTCGGGTTGGCCTTGTTCTGGCCGGCGATGTCCGGCGCGGAGCCGTGGATCGGCTCGAACATCGACGGGTATTCGTCGGAGGCGTTGATGCAGCCGGAGGCGGAGTAGCCCACGCCGCCCACGACGGCGCCGGCCTCGTCGGTGAGGATGTCGCCGAAGAGGTTGTCGGTGAGAATCACGTCGAACTTCGACGGATCGGACACGAGGAAGATCGTGGCCGCGTCGATGTGCGAGTAGTCGTGCGTGACCTCCGGGTACTCCTCGCCGACCTTGTCGACGATGCGCTGCCACATGTCGCCCGCGTTGACGAGCACGTTCTTCTTGTGGACGAGCGTGACGTGCTTGCGGCGCTTCATGGCGAGCTTGAACGCGTAGCGCACGACGCGCTCCACGCCGTACGCGGTGTTGATGGAGACCTCGGTGGCCACCTCGTTCGGGGTGTTGCGGCGGACCGCGCCGCCGGCGCCGCAGTACAGGCCCTCGGTGCCCTCGCGCACGACGACGAAGTCGATGTCGCCGGGGTTCGCGAGCGGCGAGGTGACGCCCTTGTACAGCTTGGACGGGCGCAGGTTCACGTACTGGTCGAGATCGAAGCGGAGCTTGAGCAGCAGGCCGCGCTCCAGGATGCCGGCCTTGATGCGCGGGTCGCCGACGGCGCCGAGCAGGATCGCGTCGGTCTTCTTGATGCGCTCCTCCTCGTCCTCGGGCAGGATGGAGCCGTCGCGCAGGTAGCGCTCGGCGCCCAGGTCGAAGGGCTCGTAGTCGAATTCGGCCACGCCTTCGGCCGCCTTCTCGAGCGCCTTCTGCGCCCACGGGGTCACTTCCTTGCCGATGCCGTCGCCGGGAATCACGGCGATCGTGTACTTCTTCGTTGCGGTGTTTTCGCTCATGGCACGAGACGTTACTCGCGGCCGCACGGCGCCCACGGCGGCCGTTCATCAAATGGACACGATTCCGGACATGGGCCGGATGCGGACGGCAGGCACGGGATGGTCCGCCAATCCCGGTCCGCCGACCGGACGATGCGCATGGTGATGTTCGCCCTGCGTGTTCGCCGGTGATAGGCTGGAAGCAGCCTCCGAGCGGTTGGAACGTCATCGATGACGGTGACGTGGTAAGGAGGGTAATGAAAGGAATGCGTATGAACGACGCAAACGCCAATGGAGGCGGCTCCGGAGCCCCGGACCCCAAGTTCACGGACAACGGACAGATCCCCTTCGACCAGACGCCGGACACGGCGCAGGCCGGCACCCCGGCACCGGATTCGCCGGCACCGGCGTTCGGACAATCATATGAGCAGCAGCCCGCCCCGGCCGCGCCCGCACCGTGGGAGGTCCCGCAGGCCGATGTGCCGACGCAGCAGTTCTCGGCACCGCAGCCGGATGCGCCGACGCAGCCGATCCAGGCGCCGCAGTACGGCCAGCCCGAAGCTCCGGCGGCGCCGGCGTTCGGCGCCCCGGATGCCGCGGCGTCCCAGCAGCAGTTCGCGGCGCCGCCGTACACGCCGGCGGTGCCGGGACAGCCCGGGCAGCCGGGACAGCCGCCGTTCGGACAGGGCCAGCAGCCGCCGTATGGACAGCCTGGCGCGCCGGGTACGCCCGCCGCCCCCGCCTACCCGGGTGCACCCGCTCCGGGGCAGCCCGGTCAGCCGGGACAGCCGGGCCAGCCGCCCGCCTACCCGGGTGCCCCCGCGCCGAAGAAGAAGCGCTCCACCGGCGCGCTGATCGGCATCATCGTCGGTGCGATCGCCGTGGTCGCGGTGATTGCGCTCGTCGTCGTGTTCGCGGTGGTCAAGCCCGGCTCGCTCACCTCCGACGACTATCTGGACGGCCAGCACCAGACGGGCGTGATGCTCACGAAGTACGGCAACATCTCGACGAAGCTGTCGAAGGCCATGGCCACCACGTACGACAGCAAGTCCACCTTCGACAAGGAGGACGCCGCGAAGATCAAGGAGTACGTGAAGGCCTACGAGGATTCGAACAAGGAGTTCACCGACCTCAAGATCTACCAGAAGGACGACAAGGTGAAGGAGGCGTACGACAAGTACGAGAAGAAGGCGAAGAAGTTCGTCACGTTCTCCAACAACCTCGCCGACACGGCCGTCACGATGAGCGCCGTCACCAAGGCGTGCGACTCCACACCGACCGCGTCCTACACCGACAACGACTACTTCAGCGAGTACAACGACTACATCAAGGGCTGCACGACGGCGCTCGGCGACCTCAGCGGCTCCAAGATCAAGCCGATCGCCGAATACGCCACCACGATGAAGGACTACCTGACCAAGCTGGGCGACATCATGACGCAGTTGGAGGCGCTCGGCAACGGCGACGACATCTACAGCGACGACGGCAAGTACCAGCAGTACCGCGACCTGACGGAGCAGCTGTACGATCTGGACAGCCCGTACAACGCCTCGTCCGACCTGAACGACGGACTGGACGACATCGAGAAGGAGGCCAACCCGTCCGACGAGCTGAACGACCTGAACGACGTCATCCAGGACGGCTTCAACGAGAAGCTGAAGTAACGGCTTCCGGCGGCCTGTCGCGCGCGGCTTCCGTTCGCGCGTAACGCCCGGCCGCCCACGCCGCATATGAATGACCCCCTCCGCAATCCGCGGAGGGGGTCATTCATATGCGGCCATATGCGCCGGCCGACCCGCTCAATCGAGCAGGCCGACCGATCATCAGACGATGGCGGTCGGATCGTCGTCCGAACCCGCGGCGTCGGTGCCGGCGGCGTCGCCGTCGTCACCGGGGAGCTTCAGGTCGGAGCCGTCCGCGTCGCCGCCGAAGTCGGCGGTGCCGCCCTGGTCGTCCAGGAAGTCGTCCGGGTTGAAGTCCTCGCCGAGCTTCAGGTCGCCGAAATCGATGTTGGAGAAGTCCACATCGTTGATGTCGCCGTCGGTGAAGTCGAGGCCCTCGCCGTCGTCGCCACCGCCCAGACCGAAGTTCGGGTAGATGGTGTCGCGGATCGCCTTGTCCGGCTCGACCACCGCGTTGCGGTAGCGGGCCAGGCCGGTGCCGGCCGGGATGAGCTTACCGATGATGACGTTCTCCTTGAGACCCTTCAGGTCATCGACCTTCTGGTTCAGGGCGGCGTCGGTGAGCACGCGGGTCGTCTCCTGGAAGGAGGCGGCGGACAGCCACGAATCGGTGGCCAGCGAGGCCTTCGTGATGCCCATGAGCTCCGGACGGCCGGAGGCCGGCTTCTTGCCCGCCTGCACGGCGGCCTTGTTGACCTCGCGGAAGCGCTGCTGGTCGACCAGCTCGCCGGGCAGCAGGTCGGTCTCGCCGGAGTCGATCACGGTGATGCGACGGCTCATCTGGTGGACGATGACCTCGATGTGCTTGTCGTGGATGTCCACGCCCTGGGAGCGGTACACGTTGTGCACCTCCTCCACGATGTTCATCTGGGCGGCGCGCTTGTTGAGGATGCGCAGGATCTTCTTCGGATCGACGGAACCCTCGATGAGCTGCGTGCCGGTGGCGACGTGCTCGCCGTCCTTCACCAGCAGCGGGACGCGGCGCGACACGTTGTACGTGATCGGCTTGATCTCGCCGTCCTCGACCGGGGCGCCGGAGTCGGCGTCCGGGGTGAGGATGACCTGGCGGCCGCGGTCGCCGTCCACCACCTTGATGGTGCCGGCGAACTCGGCGATCGGGGACTCGCCCTTCGGCGTACGGGCTTCGAAAAGCTCGGTGACACGCGGAAGACCCTGGGTGATATCGGAGGCCGAGGCGACGCCGCCGGAGTGGAAGGAACGCAGCGTCAGCTGGGTACCCGGCTCGCCGATGGACTGGGCCGCGACGATGCCGACGGTCTCGCCGACGTCGACCAGCTTGTTGGTGGCCATCGACCAGCCGTAGCACTTCGCGCACACGCCGCGCTTGGAGGCGCAGGAGAGCACGGAACGGCACTTGACGAACTCGACGCCGTGGGCGACGAGGTCGTTGAGCACGTCCATCGACAGGGCGTCGTCGCGCTTGTACAGCACGGTCTTGCCGTCGGCCGGGTCGATGACGTCGGCCGCGAGCAGACGGGAGTACGGGCCGCCGTCCGCGTTCTTGACGAGCACGAGGTTGCCGTCGGCGTCGCGGTCGGCCACGCGGATGTCGATGCCCTGCTTGGTGCCGCAGTCCTCCTCGCGGACGATCACGTCCTGGGAGACGTCGACCAGACGACGGGTCAGGTAGCCCGACTCGGCGGTACGCAGTGCGGTATCGGCCAGACCCTTGCGGGCGCCGTGCTGGGAGATGAAGTACTCCAGCACGGACAGGCCGTCGCGGTAGTTGGACTTCACCGGACGGGGGATGATCTCGCCCTTCGGGTTGGCCACGAGGCCACGCATGCCGGCGATCTGGTTGATCTGCATCATGTTGCCTCGCGCGCCCGACTGGACGATGATGGCGAGGTTGTTGAGCGGATCGAAGTCGTGCTCGACGGCCTTCGACACCTCGGCGGTGCACTTCGTCCACAGGTCGATGAGCTCCTGGCGGCGCTCCTCCTCGGTCAGAAGACCCATCTCGAAGTTGTCGTTGACCTGGGCGGCCTCGTCCTCGTACTTGGCGACGAGGGTGTTGCGCTCGCCCGGCTCGATGACGTCGGAGAACGCGAAGGACACGCCGGACCACGGCGCGCGGGTGAAGCCGAGATCCTTCAGGGCGTCCAGCGAGGCGGCCACCTGGGCGGTGGAGTAGCGGGTCGCGATGTCGTCGACGATCTTCGCCAGACGCTTCTTGCCGACCTGCTCGTTGACGAACGGGTAGTCGACCGGCAGGGTCTGGTTGAACAGGACGCGACCGTAGGAGGTGGCGAACAGGGCGGTGCCGTCCTGGAAACGCTCCTCCTTGACGACGGTCTCGCCGTTCTGGGCGTCCGGATCGGCGACCTTGAGCTCGCCCGGCTCCCAGTTGGCCGGCAGGACGAAGTCCTTCGGCACGCGGATGAGCACCTTGGCCTGCATGTCGATCTCGTGCAGGTCGAGCGCCATCTCGGCCTCGGCCAGCGAGGAGAACACGCGGCCTTGGCCCTTGACGCCCTCCACCACGGTGGACAGGTAGTACAGGCCGAGGATCATGTCCTGGGACGGCATGGTCACGGTGTGGCCGTCGGCCGGCTTCAGGATGTTGTCGGAGGCCATCATCAGCGAGCGGGCCTCGGCCTGGGCCTCGGCGGACAGCGGCAGGTGGACGGCCATCTGGTCGCCGTCGAAGTCGGCGTTGAACGCGGCGCAGGCGAGCGGCGGCAGGTGGATGGCCTTGCCCTCGACCAGGATCGGCTCGAACGCCTGGATGCCCAGACGGTGCAGCGTAGGCGCGCGGTTGAGGAGCACCGGATGCTCGGAGATGACCTCCTCGAGCACGCCGTACACCTCGGTGTCGCCGCGGTCGACCATGCGCTTCGCGCTCTTCATGTTCTGCGCGTAGTTCATGTCGACGAGACGCTTGATGACGAACGGCTTGAACAGCTCGAGCGCCATCGGCTTCGGCAGGCCGCACTGGTGCATGCGCAGCGACGGGCCGACGACGATCACGGAACGGCCGGAGTAGTCGACGCGCTTGCCGAGCAGGTTCTGGCGGAAGCGGCCCTGCTTGCCCTTGAGCATGTCGGACAGGGACTTGAGCGGGCGGTTCGAGGCGCCGGTGACCGGACGGCCGCGGCGGCCGTTGTCGAACAGGGAGTCGACGGCCTCCTGGAGCATGCGCTTCTCGTTGTTGAGCATGATCTCCGGGGCGCCGAGCTCGATGAGGCGCTTCAGACGGTTGTTGCGGTTGATGACGCGACGGTACAGGTCGTTGAGGTCGGAGGTCGCGAAGCGGCCGCCGTCCAGCTGGACCATCGGGCGCAGGTCCGGCGGGATGACCGGGATCACGTCGAGCACCATGGCCTCCGGCTTGTTGCCGGTGGACAGGAACGCGTTGACGACCTTGAGGCGCTTCAGGGCCTTGGTCTTGCGCTGCTCCGACGCGTCCTTGATCTCCTCGCGCAGCTCGGCGGCGATGGCCTCGAGGTCGAGGGACTGCAGGCGCTTCTTGACCGCCTCGGCGCCCATGGAGCCCTCGAAGTAGTCCTCGTAGCGGTCCTGCATCTCGCGCCACAGGTCCACGTCGTCGATGATGTCGCCGGCCTTGAGCTTCTTGAACTTGTCGAACACGGCGTTCAGACGCGCGATCTGGTCGTCGTAGCGCTGGCGGATGGCCGCCATGTCGCGCTCGGCGCCGTTGCGCAGCTTGGCCTTCGCGGCGCCCTTGGCCTCGCCGGCCTCCTCGAGCTCGTGCAGATCGGCCTCGACCTTCTTGGCGCGGTCCTCGATCTCGACGTTGCGGCGCTTCTCGAAGTTCGCGATCTCGTGGTCGAACTCGTCCTGCAGGTCCGGCAGGTCCTGGTGACGCTGCTCCTCGTTCACGGCGGTGACCATGTAGGAGGCGAAGTAGATGACCTTCTCCAGGTCCTTCGGGGTCACGTTGAGCATGTAGCCCAGACGGGACGGGACGCCCTTGAAGAACCAGATGTGGGTGACCGGGGCGGCCAGCTCGATGTGGCCCATGCGCTCGCGGCGGACGCGGGAGCGGGTGACCTCCACGCCGCATCGCTCGCACACGATGCCCTTGAAGCGCACGCGCTTGTACTTGCCGCAGGCGCACTCCCAGTCACGGGTCGGTCCGAAGATCTGCTCGCCGAACAGACCGTCCTTCTCCGGCTTCAGGGTGCGGTAGTTGATGGTTTCGGGCTTCTTGACCTCGCCGTGGCTCCAGCCGCGGATATCGTCCGCGGTGGCCAGGCCGATGCGAAGCTTGTCGAATGCGTTGACGTCCAGCACTGTTGTTTTCGTCCTTACTTACGCTTGCTTACGGTTCTCGATGGGTCTCACTGGTACTCGGGCTGAGCGGCGGCCTGGTCTTCCTTCGCGGCCGCGTCGGGGCGGGCGCCGATGTTGAAGCCGAGGTCGTCGGAGGAGCCGGCCGGATCGTCGTCCTCGTCCTTCATGTCGATGGCCTGGCCTTCGGCGTTGAGCACCTCGACGTTCAGGGACAGGGACTGCATTTCCTTGAGGAGCACCTTGAAGGACTCGGGGATGCCCGCCGGCGGCAGGTTCTCGCCCTTGACGATCGCGCCGTAGACGCGCACGCGGCCGTCCACGTCGTCGGACTTGGTGGTCATCATCTCGTGCAGCGTGTACGCGGCGCCGTAGGCCTCGAGGGCCCACACCTCCATCTCGCCGAAGCGCTGGCCGCCGAACTGCGCCTTGCCGCCCAGCGGCTGCTGGGTGATCATCGAGTACGGGCCGGTGGAGCGGGCGTGGATCTTGTCGTCGACCAGGTGGTGGAGCTTCAGCATGTACATGTAGCCCACGGAGATCGGACGCGCGAACGGCTCGCCGGTGCGGCCGTCGAACAGCGTGGCCTTGCCGTCCGGGCCGACCAGACGGTCGCCGTCGCGGTTCGGCAGCGTGGTGGACAGCAGGCCCTTGAGCACGTCCGGCTTGACGCCGTCGAACACCGGGGTCGCGACCGGGGTGCCCGGCTCGGCCTTCTCGGCGCCGGAGGGGACGAGCTTCTTCCACTCGGCCTCGAGGTCCGGATCGAGGGAGATGTCCCAGCCGGAGTGCGCGATCCAGCCGAGGTGCAGCTCGAGCACCTGGCCGAGGTTCATTCGGGACGGCACGCCGAGCGGGTTCAACATGATGTCGACCGGGGTGCCGTCGGCGAGGAACGGCATGTCCTCCTCGGGCAGGATGCGGGAGATGCAGCCCTTGTTGCCGTGGCGGCCGGAGAGCTTGTCGCCCACCGTGATCTTGCGGTGCTGGGCGATGTAGACGCGGATCATCTGGTTCACGCCGTTGGGCAGCTCGTCGCCGTCCTCCTCGGCGTCCTCGCGGGTGATCTCCTTGACGCCGATGACCGTGCCGGTCTCGCCGTGGGGCACGCGCAGCGAGGTGTCGCGCACCTCGCGGGACTTCTCGCCGAAGATGGCGCGCAGCAGGCGCTCCTCCGGGGTCAGCTCGGTCTCGCCCTTCGGCGTGACCTTGCCGACGAGGATGTCGCCGGCCTCGACCTCGGCGCCGATGCGGATGATGCCGCGCTCGTCGAGGTTCGCGACCGCGTCCTCGCCGACGTTCGGCAGGTCGCGGGTGATCTCCTCGGCGCCCAGCTTGGTCTCGCGGGCGTCGATCTCGTACTCCTCGATGTGGATGGAGGAGAGCGTGTCGTCCTGGACGAGACGCTGGGAGATGATCACGGCGTCCTCGTAGTTGTAGCCGTTCCACGGCATGAACGCGATGAGCAGGTTCTTGCCGAGGGCCAGCTCGCCCTTCTCGATCGCCGGGCCGTCGGCCATCACGGTGCCGGCCTCGACGCGCTCGCCGTCGTGGACGATCGGACGCTGGTTGTAGCAGGTGGTCTGGTTGGAACGCTGGAACTTGGCCAGCTTGTAGGAGCTGGTCGTGCCGTCGTCGTTCATCACGCGGATCATGTCGGCGGAGACGTAGGTGACCACGCCGTCCTTCTCCGACTTGATGACGTCGCCGGAGTCGTTGGCGGCGCGCCACTCGGAGCCGGTGCCGACGAGCGGGCGCTCGGACTCGATCAGCGGGACGGCCTGGCGCTGCATGTTGGTGCCCATGAGCGCTCGGTGGCCCTCGTCGTGCTCGAGGAACGGGATCAGCGAGGCGCCAAGGGAGACCATCTGACGCGGGGAGACGTCCATGTAGTCGACCTGGCTGACGGGCACATCGACCGCCTCCTCCTCGCCGACTCGGGCGAGGGCGGACTTCTGGACGAAGTTGCCGTTCTTGTCGAGCTCCTGGTTGGCCTGGGCGATCACGTGGTCGAGATCGCGGTCGGCGGTCATGTACTCGACCTCGTCGGTGACGTGGCCGTCGACGACCTTGCGGTACGGGGTCTCGATGAAGCCGAACGGGTTGACGCGGCCGAAGGTCGCCAGCGAGCCGATGAGGCCGATGTTCGGGCCTTCAGGGGACTCGATCGGGCACATGCGGCCGAAGTGGGACGGGTGCACGTCGCGCACCTCCATGGAGGCGCGGTCGCGGGACAGGCCGCCGGGGCCCAGCGCGGAGAGACGACGCTTGTTCGTCACGCCGGACAGCGGGTTGTTCTGGTCCATGAACTGCGACAGCTGCGAGGTGCCGAAGAACTCCTTGATGGTGGCGTTCACCGGGCGGATGTTGATCAGGGACTGCGGGGTGATCGCCTCGGCGTCCTGCGTGGTCATGCGCTCACGCACGACGCGCTCCATGCGGGACAGGCCGGTGCGCAGCTGGTTCTGAATCAGCTCGCCGACCTGGCGGATACGACGGTTGCCGAAGTGGTCGATGTCGTCGACGTCGACGCGCAGGTCGACGTCCTCGCCGTTGCGCTTGCCCGGGAAGGTGTCCTTACCGTCGTGCAGCGTGCACAGGTACTTGATCGTCGCGATGATGTCCTCGCGGTGCAGGGAACGGTCGTTGACCTCGTTCTCCAGGCCCAGCTTGCGGTCGATCTTGTAGCGGCCGACGCGGGCCAGATCGTAGCGCTTCGTGTTGAAGTAGAAGGAGTCGAGCAGGTTCTTGCCCGCGTCCGGGGTCGGGGTGTCGGCCGGGCGGATCTTGCGGTACAGGTCGACGAGGGCCTCGTCCTGGGTCTGGAGGGTCTCCTTCTCCAGGGCGTCGAGCACCAGCGGGTAGTCCTTGAACGCCTCGCGGATCTCCTGCTTGGTCATGCCGATGGCCATGAGGAACACGATCGCGGACTGCTTGCGCTTGCGGTCCACGCGCACCTGCGGCTGGTCCTTCTTGTCGATCTCGAACTCGAGCCACGCGCCGCGCGACGGGATGATCTTCGCGCCGAAGACCTCCTTGTCGGAGGTGCGGTCCTGCTGGCGGTCGAAGTAGACGCCCGGGGAGCGCACGAGCTGGGAGACGATGACGCGCTCGGTGCCGCCGATGATGAACGTGCCGTGCGCGGTCTGCAGCGGGAAGTCGCCCATGAACACGGTCTGGGACTTGATCTCGCCGGTTTCGCCGTTCTCGAACTCGGCGTTCACGTACAGCGGGGCGGAGTAGGTGTAGTCCTTCTCCTTGCACTCCTGGACCGTGTGGCGCGGCTCCTCGAAGTACGGGTCGGAGAAGGTGAGGGACATGGTCTGCGCGAAGTTCTCAATCGGGGAGATCTCGTTGAAGACCTCGTCGAGGCCGGAGACGTGCGGCGTGGTGACCGTGCCGTTCTCCTCGTCCTTCGCGACGCGCGCCTTCCAGCGTTCGTTGCCGATCAGCCAGTCGAAGCTGTCGGTCTGGACGCCCAGGAGGTAGGGCACGTCGATGGGTTCCTTGATGGAACCGAAGTTCACGCGATCCGACGCCTTGTGCAGGTCGATGTCGTGCTGGTCGGCGCGTGCGGTGATGGTGGTGGTGTTCGTCGTAGCTTCAGTAGCCAATGGACGTTCCTTATCGCTCGCTATGTGTTCGTTTTCCCCGTCGAAGCGCGCATGGCCACCATATGCCTATGCGAGCTTCGTTGTGTGGAGGCATGCCCGCAATATGACACACCGTATGCAAATTACAAAGAATAGCGGTATGTAAGGACTTTCATCGCACCGTCATCGCACTTCGATGTTGACCTTCTCGCTGACGACCTTGGGGGCGTCCTTGAGGCTCAATTGGGCGGTGTACGCGCCGCGGTCCACCTTCGGCAGGTCGTCCTGGCTCTCCACGCATTCCGAGCCCGTGCGGTTCGCGCCCCACGTGAGCGTCTGCACGTCCTTGTCGCCCTTCGCCATGAGCAGCATCCTCGCGTCCGCCGGGCACGAATCGGACCTCCACACGGTCTGTCCGTTCGACGAGATCGTGAGCACGCGCCCCGAATCGGAGGCGTCGACGAGGCAGGAGTCCGCGCCCTCATGCTCGATCGTCGCGACGAAGTCGATCGAACCGCCGACCGCCACGGTCGCGGCCTTCGCGGTGAGCGTCAGACGCGTGTCCTTCGTGGAGCAGTTCCGCACGCCGGTGCTGCGGTGCGGCGTGGGAGCCCCGTCGCGTTCCAGCGCGACGCGGCTCACACTGCCGTACGTCGCACCCCACACCGCGCCGACGCCGCGCGACAGGCTGTACCCGCAGAACACGATGAGCGCGAGCGCGAGCAGCTGCACGATGCCGACGACGATGCGACGACGACGATAGATCGCACGCTGCCGCTTGTTCAGCTTGCGTTTGCGCTGCTTGCCCATACCCGTTCCACCTTGTGCCATAGTGCCTTTCAGTCTATCGCGTCCATTGCGTCCATCGCGTCTATCGTGGCAGCCGGATCGCGCCGCCGGGGAGGATCTCGATGAGACCGTCCTCGTCGAGGCCCGCCACGCAGGTGTCGAGCTGCGCGCGGTCCTTCCACAACGTCTCGACCGTCGCACGCTCCAACACGGACCCGGACGGCAGCCTGCGCAACGCGTCGAGGACGATGCCGCGCACCTGGCGGTCCGTGCCCCGGAACCGCTGCCGGGGCCGCGTGCGCCGCTCCCCCAGCCCGGGCCGGCCCGCGGCGAGGAACGCGCAGTCGTCGCGCACCGGGCAATGGTCGCACAGCGGGTTCTTCGCCGTGCACACGAGCGCGCCCAGCTCCATCACCGACTGGTTCCACGTGACGGAGGGGATGCGTGGAACGTCGTGTGAAACGTCATGTGAAACATCACTGGAATCCCGTGGAACATCGCGTGGAACATCGCGTGGAACATCACCGTCATCATCATCGGTTCCGGCACGATCGCCTCCGTCATCGCGCGGAAGGACGACGGCGGCGAGCGCGCGTTCCGCCGCGCTCGCCGCGCCGCCACGCGACTCCTCACCCGCGAACACGCGCGCGAGGACGCGACGGATGTTCGTGTCGACGACGGCGATCCGCTCGCCATACGCGAAACTCATCACCGCGCTCGCCGTGTAGTCGCCGACGCCGGGCAACGCGACCAACGCGTCGTACGTGCGCGGCAGGGCGTCGCCGCACTCACCGGCGACGACGCGCGCGCACTCCTGCAGGCGCAGGGCGCGGCGGGGGTAGCCGAGACGGCCCCACGCGGTGATCACGTCGGATTTCGGCGCGGCGGCGAGCGCGGCCGCATCCGGCCACTTCGCCATCCACGCGGTCCAGTACGGCACGACGCGGCTCATCTGCGTCTGCTGGCTCATCACCTCCGACACGAGGATCCCCCACGGCGTCGTGCGGCCGAAGCGCCACGGCAGGTCGCGGGCGTTCGCCTCCCACCATGCGGCGAGACGCAGGCGGACGCGCGCGGCACGGGCGGACGCGGACATGCCGGCTGGCGAGTCCACGGCAACAGTATCGGTCATGCCGAGGTCACCGGCCGCCGGCGAAGTTCAGCTGGCGCCAGGCCTCGTAGATCGCGATCGACGCGCAGTTCGTGAGGTTGAGGCTGCGCAGCGACGGGCGCATCGGCAGCCTGACCTGCTCGGCGACGTGCGGGCCGGCCATGATGTCCATCGGATCGGGGATGTTGCCCGGCTCCGGCCCGAACAGGAGGATGTCGGTCGGCTTGTATTCGATCTCCGTGTACAGCTTCGTCGCGTGCGCGGTGAACGCGATGATGCGCGAGTTCGGCATCGACTCGACGAGATTCTCGAAGTTCGGATGCAGCACCACATGCGCCATGTCATGGTAGTCGAGGCCGGCGCGGCGCAGCTTCGTGTCGCGCAGGTTGAAGCCGAGCGGCTCCACGAGGTGCAGGATCGTGCCGGTCACCGCGCACAGGCGGATCGCGGAACCGGTGTTGCCGGGGATGCGCGGGCTGTAGTAGCACAGGTGCGGGGTGACGGTCTCCGCCTCGGCCGCCTTCTCTGCGGTGAGCATCGCGTCGACCACGCTGATCGGGTTGCCGTGCGCGTCGGTCACGAGCTCGTCCGGCCCGTAGTTCGACTTGCGGTAGCCGTATTCGAACATCTTCTCGACTTTGTCTTCCGGGTTTCCGTTTTCACTCATATCGCCACCGTCATCCCTTGTTCATCGTGATTGCGGATCGTACGCGCCGCTCCTAGCGGATCGCGACCGACAATCGAGCATAGGGCATGCTCTGCCCGACACGGATGCCGGGCGGGCAGAAGGCCGGGCATGGCCCCGGCGGAGCCATGCCGGATACGGATGACTGCACATGACGAAGGAACCGGACGCTACGGGAAACGCGTGCGTCAGACGTTGCGGAGATGCTTGCAATCGGCACCTAATCGGCATCGAAACGGCACCTAATCAGCATCAAACTGCGTTACGAGGGGTGCTTTGCGACGTCCACCGACAGACATCTCGCTTACGAGGGGTACCCGATCATGCGAAGGGACTACCAAAATGGCACGATCCCGGGGAATCGCACTGTCGATACCCGTCCTCACGCCGCAGCGGATACCCCTCGCAAGAGAAATGGCGATCCGCGCCCTGACGGAAGCACCCCTTCCAATGCAGATAGCCTTCACACCGGACGCCCCGCCCGAGGAATCCGCCCAGAGAATCCGTCTTGCCGGGACAGGCCCCGGCGCAAGAAAACCCGGACAAAGCGGTTGTTTCCCGGGATTCCTTGCACTGAAAACCCGTCAGCGCAAGAAAACCCGGATGAAGCGGTTGTTTTCCGGGATTCCTTGCGCTGAGAACCGGTCAGCGCAACTATTCCCGGACAAAGCGGTTGTTTTCCGGGATTCCTTGCGCCGGAAGGGGAGACGGAGGACTGGCGGTACGTTCGCGGGGATGACTTCGGTTCCCGAACGAATCGGTCCCCCCGTGTACGGATCAGTTCTTGAAGCTGTGGATCGGGGCGGGGATGCGGCCGCCGCGGGTGACGAACGCCTCGCACGAGGTCTGGTTGACCGGGATGATCGGCGCGTAGCCCATGAGTCCGCCGAAGTTCGCCATCTCGCCGACGCCCTTGCCCTCGACCGGGATGACGCGCACGGCGGTGGTCTTCTGGTTGACCATGCCGATGGCCGCCTCGTCGGCGATGATGCCCGAGATCGTCGCGGCAGACGTGTCGCCCGGGATCGCGATCATGTCGAGACCGACCGAGCACACGCAGGTCATCGCCTCGAGCTTCTCGATGGTGAGGCAGCCGTTGCCGGCCGCGTCGATCATGTTCTTGTCCTCGGAGACCGGGATGAACGCGCCGGACAGACCGCCCACGTAGGAGGACGCCATGATGCCGCCCTTCTTCACCTGATCGTTGAGCATCGCGAGCGCGGCGGTCGTGCCGGGCGCGCCCACCTGTTCGAGACCGATCTTCTCGAGAACCTCGCCGACGGAATCGCCCACGGCCGGGGTCGGCGCGAGCGACAGGTCGATGATGCCGAACGGCACGCCCAATCGTCGCGACGCCTCCTGCGCGACCAGCTGGCCGACGCGCGTGATCTTGAACGCGGTGCGCTTGATCGTCTCGCACAGGAACTCGAAGTCCTTGCCCTTCGCGGCGTCGAGCGCGCGCGAGACGACGCCGGGGCCGGAGACGCCCACGTTGATGACCGCGTCGCCCTCGGTCACGCCGTGGAAGCCGCCCGCCATGAACGGGTTGTCGTCGGGCACGTTGCAGAACGCGACGAACTTCACGCAGCCGTAGGAGTCGATGTCGGCGGTGGCGTGCGCGATGTCCTTGACGATGTGGCCGAGCAGCTCGACCGCGTTCATGTCGATGCCGGTCTTCGTGGAGCCGACGTTGACGGACGAGCAGACCACCTCGGTCTCGGAGAGCGCCTGCGGCAGGGAGCGGATGAGCAGCTCCTCGGCCGGGGTCATCGCCTTCGAGACGAGCGCCGAGTAGCCGCCGATCAGGTTGACGCCGACCTCCTTGGCCGCGCGGTCAAGCGCGTGGGCGATCTTGACGAAGTCCCCGGAGGTCTTGCAGCAGCTCGCGCCGACCAGCGAGATCGGGGTGACGGTGATGCGCTTGTTGACGATCGGGATGCCGTAGTCGCGTTCGATGTCCTCGCCGGTGGAGACGAGGTCCTTCGCGTACGTGGTGATCTTGCGGTAGATGTTGTCGCAGGTCTCGTCGACGTCGTCGCTCGCGCAGTCGAGCAGCGAGATGCCCATCGTGATGGTGCGCACGTCGAGCTTCTCCTGCTCGATCATCTGGTTGGTCTCGTGGACCTCCATGATATTCAGCATGGTTCTTCCTTTCGGCTCGGTCCGGCGAGGCTAGATGCGGTGCATCTTGGTGAAGATCTCCTCGCGCTGGCAGCGGATGCGCACGCCGATGTCGTCGCCGAGGTCCTCGAGGTTGCCGACCATGGCGCTGAACTCCTTATCGGAGTTCGCGTAGTCGACGATCATCATCATGTTGAAGTAGCCGTCGATGATGGTCTGGGAGATGTCGAGCACGTTGACGCTGTGCTGCGAGAGGTAGGTGCACACGCGTGCGATGATGCCGACCGTATCCTGGCCGACGACGGTGATGATTGCCTTGTTCATGGCGCTCCCTGAATGGTTTGGTGTGATGTCCGGTGATGCCGGTCCGGTTTGGGGATTGGCTCGGAGAATACGGAAAACGGGTGTTCACCAGTATAGGTGAACACCCGTTGGTGCGTCATGGAACGTCCACGACGGAATCGCCTCCCTCTGACGAGGGAGGTGCCGGCCGTCGGGCCGGCGGAGGGAGAGACCCCGGCACGAAGTCCACGGTTTCTCTCCCTCAGTCCGCTTCGCGGCCAGCTCCCTCGTCAGAGGGAGCCATAACAAGGACGCTACGCGGCGAGCTTCTTCTCGCCGGTTTCGACGGCCTCGTCGACCTCGACCGGGGTCATCTCCGGTTCGCGGCGGGCATGCTCCTTCAGCGCGAACGAGAAGGCGAGCACGAGCACGATGAGCGCGAGCCCGAACAGGTAGCCGTAGCGGGAGCCGTCCACGAAGCCCCGCGCCGGATCGGTGCCGCCGCCGGCCGTGTAGGTCGCCTGGCCGAGGCCGAGCAGGCAGGTGGCGACGGCGGTGGAGATGGCGCCGCACACCTGCTGCATCGTGTTGAGGATCGTGCTGCCGTCGGCGGCCATGCGGCCCGGCAGCGCCTTCAGCGCGGCGGACTGCGTGGACTGCTGGATGAACGGGATGCCGACCATCACGATGATATGCGCGGCGAGGAACAGGGCGACGGGCGAACCGGCGCCGATCGCGAAGAACAGCGCGCCGCCGACCGCGGTCATCGCCACGCCGATCCAGACGAGACGACGCGCGCCGTGGCGGTCGAACAGTCGGCCGGCGCCGAGCGTGCACAGCGCGTTGACGATGCCGCCGGGCAGCATGAGCAGGCCGGCGACGGTGGAGCTCAGGCCGAGGCCGCGCTGCAGCTCCTGCGGCACGAGGTACATGAACGCGAGCGTGCAGGCGAACGAGCAGGAGACCATGATGGCCGGCGTGCGGAACGCCGCGATGCCGAGCGCGCGCAGGTCGAGCAGCGGCGTGGCGATGGTGAGCTGGCGGTGCGCGTAGAAGGCGAGGACGACGACGCCGACGACGAGCAGTCCGATGACGGCCGGCGAGAAGCCCATGTCGCTCACGAGGCTCACGCCGGCGACGAGGCAGCCGAAGCCGAGCGCGGACGCGAGGATGGAGAGCACGTCGACGGCCGGACGGGTGCGTTCGATCGGCGTGACGAAGAACAGCGCGGTGCAGGCAATCGCGATGGCGGCGATCACGGCGAACAAGGCGAAGATCGCACGCCAGGAGATGGCGCCGATGAGCGCGCCGGCGACGGTCGGGCCGACGACCGGCGCGAACATGACGACGAGGCCGGCCACGCCGTTGGCGGCACCAATCTTCGACGGCGGGAACACGCGCATGATCGCGGCGTACAGGGTGGGCAGCACGATGCCGGTGCTCACGCCCTGCACGATGCGGCCGGCGAGCAGCACCGGGAACGTGGTCGCCACGGTGCACACGAGCGCGCCGACGAGGAAGCAGGCGAGCGCGAACAGCACGAGCGTCTTCGCCTTGACCCACTTGAGCAGGAAGCCGACGCACGGCAGCACGATGCCGATGGCGAGCATGTAGCCGACGACCATCCACTGCGCGGTGCCGGAGGAGACGGAGAACTCGTCCATCAGATCGGGGATGGCGATGTTCATCGACGTCTCGGACAGCATGCCGAGGAACGCGCCGAAGTACAGGCCGAGCATCACGCGGTGCGGATGCGCGAAGCGCGGGGCGGGGGCGCCGCCGGGCACGGGGGTCGCGACCTCGTAGGAGACGTGGTCGAGATGCGGCTTGGCGGTCGCGGAACCAGCCACGGAACCAGCCACGGAGCCGGCGGCCTGGCCACCGGAGACGGAATCATTGCGGACGGTTGTCTGATCGGACAACGGAAAACCTCTTCTTGTCTGTATCGATGCGTCGCCGCCGGGCGATTCCCACACATGGGCGGCATACCGCAGACATGACCGCAGACATGACCGCATGCCGCAGACATGGCCGCGTACGCCGCGCGTTTCGCGGGAAACGCGCGGCGGCGGCATCATCGGCGGGGAATCGAGAACCCCTAACGTCCGGGTCCCGACGGCAACGAAAAACCGCATGCCCCAAGGCGGAGAATGCGCCGGAGGCATGCGGTTATCAAGTCGAGATGTGACCGTAGTACGTTTTCCGTTTTTTCGTAAGCGAGCCGGGCGTGTCGCGGAAAATCCCGCGTGCGGGAACCTCCCCCAGTCCGCCGACGTTTCGCCTCCCTCTGACGAGGGAGGTGTCATCGCGAAGCGATGACGGAGGGAGAGACCGGAGCGGCCGCAGGCCGCGGAAGATACGGCATCGGCCGAAGGCCGATTCGTTTTTTCCCGCGCCCTGCGGCCGCTGTCTCTCCCCCAGTCAGCCTGCGGCTGACAGCCCCCTCCTCAGAGGGGGCCGAAGAACGTCGCGCTCACCGCCTGCGCCCGGTGTCACGCACCGTGGTCTCCGCGGTTTTGGCGGCGGCGGGGGTGATGCCGCGTTCGCGCGCGGCCTGCTTCATCTTCGGGTTCTCCGGTCCCTCGTTGGGCGGCAGCTGGCATAGCCACTCCCCCACGAGTCCGACGATCATGTCCGCGAGGCAGATCACGCCGGTCACCGCGCACTCGGTCACCGCCTGCGCGTAGAACTCGGCCTCCATGTGCCCGATGGACGGGATGATCTGGCCGAAATACCACCCGGCGAGCGCCGCCCCCGCCAACGCCAGCGCCTTGGCGAGCACGAGCGTGTGGAACGCGATCGTCGGGTTGATGAACGTGTGCGGCCGTTTGCGCGGGTCGGTGGTCGCGTACTTGTGCACGTTGATTGCGAGCACGAGCACGAGCACGCCGATGGCGACGAGCAACGCCGCGACGAACCAGGGCGCGCCGATCAGCGTGAGCCCGTACCGTTCGCCCAATACGGCGACGCCCGCGCCGGCTGCCAGTCCCAGCGCCAGGCCGAGCGCCGGCTGCCACCATGGTGTCCTATGCGCCTTCATCTCGTGTCCTTCCGTTCGTCCGTCACCGGGGAGTTCCCGCGTATCCGCACGCCCCGGCGTTTCCCGTCATTTCGCGCCGATGATCCAGTTGTCGCTCAGCTGACCGACCATGCCCGCGTCGGGCGCCATCGCAAGCAGGAACGAGACCGGGTCGCCGCCGAGCGTGGCGTTCGGGTCCATGTCCATCCACGGTGCGAGCACGGAGGCGTGGGTTTTGGCCGACGGCCATGGCACGCGGCAGTCCGGCTCGTCCGCGGTCACGTGCTCCATGTCGACGAGGTCGAGGTCAATCGCGCCGTCGTGCGTGCCTTCGATGGTGCCGAGCGCGGCGATCAGCGCGCGTGCGCCGAGCTTCGTCTCGATCTGGATGACGGCGCTCATCGCGTCCGGCCCGTCGAAGCTGCTCACATGGTAGAGCGGCGAGATGCCGTCGACCTGGCTGCCGGGCAGTCCGTCGATGGCGACGATCGCCTCGCGGAACAGGTGTTCCGCGTCGGTGGAGGTCGAGTCCATCGAGATGACGGCCTTGAGCGGCACGGTCGCGCCATCCGTGGAACCGGTTCCGGCGTCATCGGCACCCGTGCCCGCGTCGGATGCGCCGGCATCACCGGAATCACCGTTCCGCGTCCCGCTCATCCAGTCGCCGACGACGCGCTCGACCGGCGGCTCGTCGCCGTCCGCCTCGGTGAGCAGCCCTTCGGCGAGTTCGTTCACCGGGCCGCCGTGCAGGCCGGGAAGGTCGGCGTGCGGGTCGAGCGCCGCCCACGGCACGAGCACGAACGCCCGCTGCCATGCGCGCGGATGCGGCAGCGTCAGGTCGGGCGCGTCGGATTCGACGCCGTCGTAGTCGATGATGTCAAGGTCGAGCGTGCGGCTCGCCCAGTGGGTTTCACGCGTGCGCCCGTGGTCGCGTTCGATGCGCTGGAGCGCGTCGAGCAACGTGCGCGCGTCGAGCGTGGTCGTCGCCTCGACCACGGCGTTGAGGAAGTCGGGGGTGCCGTCGGCCATGCCCCACGCGGCGGTGCGGTAGAGCGGCGAGACGCCGGTGACCTGCGTGCCGTCGAGCGCGTCGATGCGGCGCACCGCGTCACGCAACGTCGCTTCGACGTCGCCCTGGTTGCCGCCGAGCGCGATGACGACGCGATGCGAGGCACCGTCGCCGGATGTCGCAGCACCATCGCCGGCGTCCGTCGCCGCGGCCGCGCCGGCGGTGTCCGTCGCGCCGTTCCCGGCGGACGCCGCGCCGCGCGTGCGCGTGATGCGCACGGCGACGTCGTCGAACGGCACGGTGATTGGCGCGTGCGGCTTGTGCACGGTCACGTCGACCGTGCGGATCGGATTGATGGCGAGCAGTCTGTCGGCGATATCCTGCGCGAGTTTCTCGATGAGGTCGACGTGGTCGCCTTCGATGACGTCGACGATCGTCTTGGCGGCGCGGCCGTAGTCGACGGTGTCGCCGAGCGCGTCGGAGCGGCCGGCGGCGGCGAGGCCGAGGTGGAGGGTCGCGTCGACGACGAACGGCTGCGCACGCTCGTGCTCGAAGTCGAGCACGCCGTGCGTCCCGTTCGCCCGCACGCCGGTCAAAGTGATCGTGTCCATGTCAGTTCCTTCCGTCTCGTCTTCCGGCACCCCCTCAGTCCGACTCCGTCGGACAGCTCCCCCTTCCAGGGGGAGCTGGCGGCCGCAGGCCGACTGAGGGGGCATAGGTCACCTCGCGTATTCGCGCCACGTGTCGCCGACGGCGACGGCGGCGCGGCTGCGGGCGACGTCGTGGACGCGCACCGCCCACGCGCCGTGTTCCGCGCATAGGGCGCTGAACGCGGCGGTGGCGTCGTCGCGCGCGTCCATCGTGACGTCCGTGAATCCGGCATTGTCGAGGATCGCGGTGACGAAGCGTTTGCGCGACTGCCCGATGAGCACCGGGTAGCCGGTCGCGCGGAACCGGTCGAGTCCGGTGAGCAGCGGCAGATTGTGCGCGATGCCGGGCTTCGAGAATCCGAGACCCGGATCGATGATGATGCGTTCGGGGGCGACGCCGGCGGCGAGCACCGCGTCGACCTGGCGCATGAGCTCGTCGTGCACGTCCTGCAATACGCCGTGCTCGTAGTGCGACGTGTCGGCGTCGGGGGTGCCGGTCTTGGAGCCGGCGAGCCAGCCGCGCCAATGCTGGACGATGTACAGGCAGTCGTGGTCGGCGACGACGTGCGGCAGTTCGGTGTCGAGCGTGCCGCCGGACACGTCGTTGATGATCTGCGCGCCGCCGTCGAGCGCCGCGGCGGCGACGGTCGCACGCGTCGTGTCGATGGACAGCGTCGCGCCGGCCGGGATGAGCGCCTCGACCGCACCGGTGATGCGCGCGAGCTCGTCCTCCTCGCTCACGCGCTTCGCGCCGGGACGCGTCGATTCGGCGCCGATGTCGATGATGTCCGCGCCGGCGGCCATCATCGCGCGTCCGTGGTCGGCGGCGGCGCGCGGGTCGAGCCAGAGGCCGCCGTCGGAGAACGAGTCCTCGGTGATGTTGAGCACGCCCATGACGAGCGTGTGCGTGGCGTCGTGCAGCGCCTTGAGATCGATTGCGGAATCGGTTGCCATGTGAGTACCCCCTCAGTCCCGCTCCGCGGGACAGCTCCCCCTCAAGGGGGGGGGGAGCAATATACAAAATATTCTGCTCCCCCTTGAGGGGGAGCTGGCGGCCGCAGGCCGACTGAGGGGGTGTACCGCCGCCCCCGGAACCGCCTAGCGGCTCATGATGAGGCTCATGGCCTCGGCGCGGGTGGCGGGGTTGCGCAGGAGGCCCCGCACCGCGGACGTGACCGTGCGCGCCTCGGACTTCTTCACGCCGCGCATCGACATGCACAGGTGTTCACATTCGGTGACGACGATCACGCCGCGCGCGCCCGCGTATTCGACGAGCGCGTCGGCGATCTGCTGGGTGAGGCGCTCCTGGACCTGCGGCCGACGCGCGTACACCTCGACGAGCCGGGCGAGCTTGCTCAGCCCCATGACCCCGTCTTTGGCGGGGATGTAGCCGACGTGGGCGACGCCGTGGAACGGCAGCAGATGATGCTCGCATACCGAATACAGTTCGATGTTCTTGACGAGCACGAGCTCGTCGGTGTCCACGTCGAAATGCTTCTCGAGCACATGCTCCGGCGACGCGCCGAGTCCGGCGAACAGTTCGCGGCCGGCGCGCGCGATGCGGTCCGGCGTCTCGACCAGCCCCTCGCGGTCCGGATCCTCGCCGATCGCCTTGAGGAACATGCGCACGGCCTTGCGCACGCCGTCCTCGTCGTAGGCGGGACCGTCGGCCGCGGCCTCGCCGCGCGGCTGGCTCGCGGCGATATGCCCGCGGGGAGACTGCGGCAGGGAGACCTGCAGGGCGGAGCCGTCCTGCGCGGCGCGGGACTGCGCCTGCGCCGGGGCACCCGGTCCGCCGTGGCCGGCGTGGTGCGGCCTCGCCTGCACCATGCCGGGCTTGCGGGAGACGTCACCGGACGGCTTGGCGTCGGAGACCTCGCGGACCGGTGACGGCGAGTCCGGCAGGGAGATGTTCTGCGCGTGCCTGGCCATGCGTCACTCCCCCGGCTTCATGCCGACCGAGCGCTTGAGCGATTCGGGGATCTCGACGGGCGGCAGGTCGGAGTCGGGGCGACGTTCGTCGGACAGCCACACCTGGCGGACCGGCGCCTTGCGGATTGGCGCGAAGATCGCGGCGAGCTCCTTCTCGTTCAGCGTCTCCTTGACGAGCAGCTGGCGCACGAGCTCGTCGAGGATGTCACGGTTCTCGTTGATGATGTTCCACGCCTCGGTGTGCGCGGTCTCGACGAGCTTGAGCACCTCCTCGTCGATGACCTCGGCGGTGCGGTTCGAGTAGTTGTGCGGCGCGAGGCTGCCCAGATCACCGCTCTGGTCCTCGTCGTCCGCCCACTTGATCGCACCGAGCTTCGAGGAGAAGCCGTACTGGGTGATCATCGTGCGGGCGATGTTCGTCGCCTTCTCGATGTCGTTGGAGGCGCCGGTGGTCGGATCGTGGAAGACGATCTCCTCGGCGGTGCGGCCGCCCATCGCGTACGCCATCTGGTCGAGCAGCTGGTTGCGCGACTGCGAGTAGCGGTCGGAGGTGGGCATCACGGCGGTGTAGCCGAGCGCGCGGCCTCGCGGCAGGATCGTCACCTTGGTGACCGGGTCCGTGTTGTGCAGCGCTGCGGCGACGAGCGCGTGGCCGCCCTCGTGGTAGGCGGTGTTGCGCAGCTCGTCGAGGGCCATGCCCTTCGACTTGCGCTTCGGGCCGGCCTGGACGCGGTCGATGGCCTCGTCGATGGCGCGGTTGTCGATGAGCTGGGCACCGGCGCGGGCGCACAGCAGGGCCGCCTCGTTGAGCACGTTGGCCAGATCGGCGCCGGTGAAGCCCGGCGTGCGGACGGCGACCATGTGCAGGTCGACGTCGGGGACGAACGGCTTGCCCTTCGCGTGCACCTTGAGGATCGCCTCGCGGCCTTCGAGGTCCGGCGCGGCGACGCCCACCTGGCGGTCGAAACGGCCCGGGCGCAGCAAGGCCGGGTCGAGCACGTCGGGACGGTTCGTCGCGGCGATGATGATGAGGTTCGTGTCGTTGTCGAAGCCGTCCATCTCGACGAGCAGCTGGTTGAGCGTCTGCTCGCGCTCGTCGTGCCCGCCGGACATGCCGGAGCCGCGCTTGCGGCCGACGGCGTCGATCTCGTCGATGAAGATGATCGCCGGGGCGTTCTTCTTCGCCTCGTCGAACAGGTCGCGCACGCGGGAGGCGCCGAGACCGACGAACATCTCGACGAAGTCGGAGCCGGCCATCGCGTAGAACGGCACGCCCGCCTCACCGGCGATGGCGCGCGCGAGCAGCGTCTTGCCGGTGCCGGGAGGGCCGTACAGGAGCACGCCGCGCGGGATGCGCGCGCCGAGCGCCTTGTACTTGGACGGGTCCTTGAGGAAGTCCTTGATCTCCTCGACCTCGGCGAGCGCCTCGTCCTCGCCGGCCACGTCGGAGAACTTCGTGGTCGGGGTCTGGCCTTCGAGCAGCTTGCCGTTGTTCTTCTTGCCGCCCATGCCGAGCATGCCGGAGGCGCCGCCCATGCGGCTCATCAGCCACCAGAACAGCGCGAAGAAGATCACGAACGGCAGGATCGAGGTGATGAGGTAGCTCATCATGCTGGTCTGCTCGATGTCGGCGCTCCAGCCCTTCGACGGGTCGGCCTTCTGGACGGCCTTGAGGATATCCTGCCCCTGCGCGAACGTGTAGTAGAACTGGACCTTGTCGCCGTAGTTGTGGTTCTTGCCGGTGTCCGGGTCCTGCTTGTTGAAGTCGCTCTTGAGTTCGAGCGTGACCTTCTGCTTGTTGTCGACGATCTTCGCGTAGGTCACCTGACCGCCGTTGAGCAGCTGCAGGCCGTCCTTGGTGTCGATGGTCTGCGCACCGGTGCCGGCGAACATCTGGAACATCATGGCGACGAGCACGACCACGACGGCGCCCCACAGCCACGGGGACTGCCAGAACGGCTTGTCGCCGCCGTTCTTGTCGCCCTTACGGTTCGGCTTGTTGCCGTTGCCGTTGTTGCCGTTATCGTTGTTGCGGCGGAACGGATTGTTGAACGGGTTGCCGTTGCCGCCGTTGTTCGGCTGCCCGGGCCCCTGGGGGAAACTCATGCCTGTTCTCCTTGATACACTGCCGGCTTGAGCACGGCGATCGAGTCGAGATTGCGGTACCGCTCGTCATAGTCCAGGCCGAATCCGACGACGAATTCGTCCGGGATCTCCAGCCCCTTGTACTTCACGTCCACGTCCACCTCGCGGCGGGCGGGCTTCTCCAGCAGGGCGAAGATCTCCACCGAGGCGGCCCCGCGCCGCTTCAGCTCCTCGACCAGCCAAGCCAGCGTACGACCTGAGTCAACGATATCCTCGACGATGAGAATGTGCCGACCGCGAACATCGGTCGACAGATCCTGGCGGATCGTCACGGTGCCGCTGGAGACGGTGCCCGAACCGTAGCTGGACAGGCTCATGAAGTCGATCTGGCAGGGGATGGAGAGCGCCTGCGAGAACGCGGCAAGCGTGTTCACCGCCCCCTTGAGCACGGCGACGAGCAGCGGGTCCTTCCCCTGGTAGTCCTCGCTCGCCTGCGCCGCGGCATGCTCGATGATGGCGTGGATCTTCTCTGCACTGACCAGCTCGTGGTCGATGTCTTCTTGTACGTCAGCGATTCGCATGCACCCCATCTTGGCACACGAGAGTGACGTGTTTCTTGGCGGTAACTGGGAGAATTCAGAGTTTCGTCAGGGAGGCGGCGAACGTGTCGAGCGCGGCGTTCGCGGCCGCGCCGTCATCGGGATCGTTGACGATCGCCGCGAACGTGAGCACGCCGCCGCCGACGCGCGACACGTTGCCGGCGAGCGCGCGCACGTCGCCCAGCGCACCGGTCTTCACGCGCAGCAGCCCAAGCGCGGAATCATCGGCGATGCGGTTCCTCACGGTGCCGACGAGCCCGGGCAGCGCCAGGCCCTCGGACGCGGCCGCCGCGCCGCCGTCCGGATCGACGTACTTCGACTGCACCTGGGCGAGCGTCTTCACGGTGAGCGTCGTGCCGGGCGCGAGGCCGGAGCAGCTGGTCATGTGCAGGCCGTCGGTGGAGACGCCCTGTTCGGCGAGCACCTTCGTGACGGCCTTGACGTCGCCGTCGATCGAATCGCCGGTGCCGAGCTTCAGCGCGGTGAGACGGGCGAACAGCTCGGCGAGCGTGTTGTCGGAATGGCGCATCATGAACGCCATGACCTCGTTGAGCGGCGCCGAGCTCACCTTGGCGAGACGCGTGGCGCCGGACAGGTCGGACGATTCGGTCGCGGCGGACGATTCGGAGACCTGGATGCCGTCGCCGGCGAGGAGCGTCTCGAACGTGTCCGCCACGTCCGCCGCCGTGTCCTGGGAGAGCATCGGATACTCCTCGAAATCGTCGGCGTCCTCCTCGTTGAGGCCGCTCCAGTCGCGTCCTCCGTCGATCGCCATCGACGAGATCGGCGTGTAGTAGCGGTTCTCGTCGTTGTTCTCCTCGATGCCGTCCGGCGTGCGGTCGTCGCCGAACAGGGTGTCGTCGGCGACGAGCGCGACCGAGGTCACGCCCTTCGCCTTCAGCGCGGCCGCGGTCTCGCGCGCGAGCGTCGCGAGACCGGCGCGGCCGTTGACGTGGGTGTCGTCGCTCTCCCCCGCGCCGAGCAGCATGTCGCCGCCGCCCTTGAGCACGACGGTGGAATCGTCGGATCCGTGGGTGAGGTAGGTCGTGGTGTCGAGCGTCGACCCCATCTCCAGCGTGCTTGCGGCGGCGAACGCGGTGAGCGTCTTCGTCGTCGACGCCGGCTGGCGCGGCGTCGTCGCCTCATGCTCGGCGACCACGTTGCCCTTCGCATCGGCGATCACGACTGAATAGTCGTCACCGACACCGTCCGCCTCGCCGAGCGTTTTGATGAGCGCCTCGGCCTTCGTCTTGTCGATCGTCGCGCCGACGGCCACGTCGCCGACGACCGTGCCGGCGGCGACGGTCGCGGCGGGGTCGGGGTACGTGCGCGTCTCGACGGGCGCGAAGGTGAGCAGGCCCGGCGCGACGTCGGCCACGTCGGCGGCCGTGTAGCCGACGCACGCGGCGAGCGTGAGCGCGACGCAGGTCGCGCACACGGCGACGCGATGGGATTTGCGGACTGGGTTCGTGTTCATACCTCACCTTTTATTAGCAATTATGGACCGGCCTACGGCCGGACTCATCATCACCTCGCGGCTGCCGCCGCTCGGCTGAGCCTAAAAACAGTCCACCGGACTGTTTTCTTAACGGCTCAGCCTTTGTGCTGGATCGGTTTCCATTGGGCTTTGGAGAAGATGGCTTGGAAGGAGATGGGGACGTAGGAGAGCATGTAGATCGGGAACGCGAGCACGTAGGCGAACAGCTCCTTGTTGGTCGCGCCGATCTGGCCGCGCTCGGCCACGATCGTCAGGCCGGCGAGCGCCATCATGCCGAGGACGGACAGGACGATGCCGTTCACCCATCCGGTGAGCGCGCCCAGCTGACTCGACCACGAGACGAACCCGAACGCGGCGAACAGCGCGCCGAGGATCACGCGGGCCACGCCGAGCACGGTGAACGGGCACAGCAGCAGCGTGAAGTCGACGGCGGAGAAGTCGCGTTCGCGCACCGCGCGGCGGATCAGCGACGGACCGTAGTACCGGAACACCTGCAGGAAGCCCTTGCTCCAGCGCAGGCGCTGACGCCAGCTCTGCGCGAACGTGACCGGCTGCTCGTCGTAGAGGACGGCGGTGCCGCAGTAGCCGACGCGGTCGCCGTGCAGCACCGAGTCCATCGTGAACTCGAGGTCCTCGGTGAGCAGGTGGAACTTCCAGCCCTTGTTGCGCTTCATGACCTCCTTGGAGAACATGAATCCGGTGCCGCCCACGTGGCAGCTGGAACCGAACAGCATGCGCGAGTTGTTGAGGAATCGCGATTCGCGGATGAACCACAGCGCCGAGCCGGAGGAGACCCAGTTGTCGTTGAGGTTCACCGAGTTGCGGTAGGAGGTGAGGATGCGGAAGCCCGACTGGAACGCCTTGTTCATCTCCTCGAAGTAGTGCTTGTCGAGCTTGTTGTCCGCGTCGAACACGAAGTACGCGTCGTACGTGTCGGACAGCCCCTCGTCGACCATGTGGTCGAGCAGGTAGGTCAGGGCGTAGCCCTTGCCGATGAGCTTGTCGTTGTGGCGTTCGACCACGTGGCATCCCATCGCGCGCACCACGTCGGCCGTGTCGTCGGTGCAGTTGTCGGCGACGAGCCAGATGTCGATGAGCTCGCGCGGGTACGTCTGCCCGTGGATGCAGTCGATGAGGTTGCCGATGACCTTCGACTCGTTGCGCGCGGAGATCAGCACCGCGTAGCGTTTGTCCATCGGGGCGTCCGGGAAGCGGACCGGCTTGGAGAACAGGGAGATGAGGATGCACGCCCCCTGGTAGACCATGCCGGCGCCGCCGACGATGACGAGCAGGATATCGAGTACGGTGAGCAGGACCATCAGCGCCACCTCGCACGGGGGTTGTCGGGGGTATCGGGTTCATCGGGTTTCAGCACGCCCTGCGGAATCGCCACGGTGGCGGAGTCGTCCTCGTCGGCGGTGCGCGCGTGACCGTCGCCGCCGTCTTCGCCGTCGTGCGGAATCGCGTAGATCTGCTCCTGGAGGCGACGGATCTCGTCGTTCATCGGCACGCGGCTCGTCGATCCCTTCGCGGCGCGCGGCATATGCTCGCCGATCGGGTGCAGCACGTGCTCGTTGAACGCCTCGGACGCCTCGACCACCTTCGACTTACGCCCCACCGGATCGTTCATCAACGGCGAATCGACCAGATCGTACCGGCGCGTGTACACGCGGAAGATGGTCTGCAGCGAAGCGGTGACCGGCAGCGCGAGGAACGCGCCGAGCGCGCCGAACAGCGAGCCGAACGCGAGCACGGCGAGGAACGCGACCGCCTCGTTGATGTCCATCGTGCGGCGGGAGATGACCGGCGAGAGGATCAGGTTCTCGATCTGCTGGTACACGATGATGAACACGAGCACCGCGACCGCGTACGTCCATCCGCGGTTGCCCCAGGCGAACAGGACGGGCAGCGCGCCGCCGATGTACGTGCCGACCGTCGGGATGAACTGGGAGACCACGCCGCAGAACAGGGCGAGCGGCAGCCAGTAGGGCACGTTGAGCACTTCGAGGAAGATCGCCGTGCACGTGGCGTTGATCAGGGCGAGGATCGAACGGGAGAATAGGAACGAGGAGATCTGGTCCTGCGCGACCGTCCACACGAGCAGGAACCGCTTCTGCATGCCGGGGGCCATCCACTGGCAGAACGAGCGGCGCAGCTTCGGGCCGGCGGCGGAGATGTAGTAGGTGGTCATCACGACGGTAAGCAGCTGCAGCAGGAACGAGAACAGGCCGCCGACCGTGCTGATCGCGGTGCCGGCGAAATCGCTCACCCACGAGGTCTGGAAGCTCTTGAGCAGATCGGATTTCATCAGTTCGGCGCCCAGATTGTTCATGTCCGGGATGTCGACCGAGAACTGGTCGACGACGAACGAGCGGATCTGCTCGTAGGTGGCCGGGATGCCGTAGATCATGGCGATCATCTGCTGGAGGAACATGCTGCCGAACAGGGAGAACAGCACGCCGATGACGAGCGCCACCGTGAGCAGGCCGGCCAGCGAGGCGACGGAGCGCTTCCACCCGTGCTTGACGAGCGCGACGACCATCGGCTCGATGGCGAGCGCCAGGAAGAACGAGATGACGATGTCGAGCACGAGATAGGAGATCTTGCCCCACGACTGGAAGCAGAAGTTGAACGCGATGACGGCGATGGCCACGTAGAGCAGCGCGCGGCTGAACCATTCCGGAGGCTTGCGCGGGTCCCCCTTCGACGGGAAGAGGGTGCCGAAATCCCACCGCTGTTCGGCGTCCTCGTCTGAGGTATGGTCACGCACGCTTTGATTCATGGCTCCCCATTGTAGCGTCGGGTGCGATAGGCGGAACCGTTCACCCGATGTTCGCTTTCGGGCGGCGTGTATGGCCGCGTCGGCCGCCGCCCGTGTACGCCCGCGACATTATCCTTGGGCTTCATGCTGAACGTCTCGATCGTCATCCCGGCCTGGAACGAGGCCGAACGCATCGCCGACTGCCTGCTCAACACGATCCGGCAGACCGTGATGCCCTACGAAGTCATCGTCGTGGACAACCGTTCCACCGACAACACCTGCGAGATCGTCGAACGGTTCATCAAGGAGCATCCCGAGGCGCCGATCAAGCTCATGCATCAGGACGCCGAACAGGGGCTCATCCCCACGCGCGACTACGGCCTCGACCATGCCACCGGCGACGTGCTCGGACGTTTCGACGCGGACTGCATGATCAAGCCCGACTGGGTGGAGGTCGTCTCCGGCATCTTCACCGAGGACCCCGAGGCGATGGGCGCGACCGGACCGGTCATGTACTACGACATGCCGTCGCGCCATTTCGGATTGAAGGGCGACAATTCGCTGCGCAGGCGCATCTACAAGGCGGACGGCGGCCAGCCGCTGCTGTTCGGCTCGAACATGGCGCTGCGCGCCTCCGCCTGGCGCGCGATCTCCGGCGAGGTGTGCCGCGACAAGGCGGACGTGATGCACGAGGACATCGACATCTCCCTGCACCTGATGGGCAAGGGCCTGAAGACCGTGTACTCGCCGCGCATGATCGCCGGCATGAGCGCGCGCCGCATGGACACGTCGCTCTCGTCGTTCCGCAACTACATGAAGCGGTTCCGCAACACGTTCGACGCGCATCCGCAGCATTGGCGCAAGCACAAGCCGGAGATTCTGTTCACCGCGCTCTACCCGGCGATGCACCTGTTCTACCCGGTGTGGCAGAAGGTGCTGGACTCGGCCGACATCAACCCGGCCGAAGCCGCGTGGATCAACGAGCAGATGGAGCTCGCCGAGAAGGAGGGTCGCGAACTCTACGACGAGACCCCCACCGACGAGGAATGGGACGAAAAGCACGAGTAGTCCCGGCCCTCCCTCTGACGGGGCATCGCCGTGAAGCAAACGCCTGAGGCGTTTGCAGACGATGTGCGAGCCGACAAGCGAGCTGACATGAGGCCAGCCGTGTTGCCTCCCTCTGACGAGGGAGGTGTCATCGCGAAGCGATGACGGAGGGAGAGAAGCAGAGCGGCCGCAGGCCGCGGGAACATTGCATCGGCCGAAGGCCGATTCCGTTTCCCCGCGGCCTGCGGCCGCTGTCTCTCCCCCACCCGGCTGCGCCGGGAGCCCCCTCGTCAGAGGGGGCCTATGCGCCGCATCACATCAGGGACTTGTAGATGGCGAGGATCTCCTCTTCAGTGGCCTTGCGCGGGTTGCCCGGGGTGCACACGTCGTTGAACGCGTCGTGGGCGAGCGGGGCGAGATCCGCCTCGGTGGCGCCGACCTCGGAGATCTTGGTCGGGTTCTTCAGATCCACGGTGAGCTTGTGGACGGCCTGCACGGCCTCCTCGCGCACCTTCTCGAGGTCGCCCGTGTAGGCGTCCTCGATGCCGAACGCATCGGCGATGTCGCGGTACTTCTCGCCCGTGTAGTCCTTGTTGTACTCCATGACCGGCGCCAGCAGGATGCCGTTGGCGACGCCGTGCGCGACGCCGAGGCGGCCGCCCAGCGGGTGGGCCATGCCATGCACCAGGCCGAGGCCGACGTTCGAGTAGGCCATGCCGGTGATATACGAGGCGTACGCCATCTGCTCGCCGGCCGGCACGTCGCCGTCGGCGGACTTGGCGAGGTTCTTCGCGATCATGCGGATCGTCTGCATCGACAGGCAATCGGACAGCGACCACGCGCCCGGCGTGATGTAGCCCTCGATCGCGTGGGTCAGGGCGTCGAGGCCGGTGGCGACCTTGAGGCCGCGCGGCATCGAGTCGGTCAGATCCGGGTCGACGAACGCGACGATCGGGATATCGTGCGGGTCGACGGCCACGAACTTGCGCTTGTTGGCCGTATCGGTGATCACGTAGTTGATGGTGGTCTCGGAGGCGGTGCCGGCGGTGGTCGGCACGCCGAAGATCGGCACGGACGGGTTCTTCGTGTCGGCGACGCCCTCGAGCGACAGCACGTCGGAGAACTCCGGGTTGGCGGTGATGATGCCGATGCCCTTGCAGGTGTCCTGCGGGGAACCACCGCCCAGGCCGATCAGGAAGTCGGCGCCGGAGGCGGCGAACTTCTCGACGCCGTCCTTGATGCACTCGACCGGCGGGTTCGGCTTGACGTTGGAGAACACCTCGTACGGCAGGCCGGCCTCGTCGAGGACCTTGGTGACCTTCTCGGCGGTGCCGGTCTCGAGCAGGACCGGATCGGTGACGATGAACGCCTTCGTGAAGCCGTGCTGCTTCGCGACGGTCGGAATCTCCTTGATCGCGCCACGACCGAAGTACGCGGTCTGGTTGAAAATCATGCGATAGACCATAAGGCTCTCCTTTAAGCTGTGTCTTTGCCTTACTACCGTGGGTCGGTACATCGCTGCACCGCCCGACGACATCCAGTGTACTCGCCGATGGGAGCGTTCCCAACCATTGCCGGGCACGATTTCGCATCATCGTCGTCAAACCGCACATTCCCCCGGCGTTTCCGCCACATCGCACGGGACTATCATGGGCGCTGCATCATGGGGTTCGAATGGTGCGGCAATGACACACGAGGACGCGCGGACACACGACTATGCGTGCACGCGGACGCAAGCGCGCGTGCGGGAGACGCCATCTCCCGCCACGGTACCGGAGGTGAATCATGGCGAACGGGAAATCGATGACGGTCGGCGAGATGGTGGGACTGTTCCTGAGGGACGACGCGCCCGTGAGGGTGGACGCGTTCGACGGTTCGCATTTCGGCGCGGCCGATGCGGCGCTCAAGGTGCGCATCGCCAGCCCGAACTGCATGTACCAGCTGCTCGCACACCCGAACGAGATCGGCGTCGTGCGCGCGTACGTGCTCGGCGACTTCGACGTGGAGGGCATCGACTACGCCGACCCGTACCCGGCGATGCGCGCGATGGTGTCGATGGCGAAATATGTCAAGCCGATCACGCCGGTCTCGATGGCGCGTGTGACGGCCGGGATCCTGAGCCACGGATTCAGGCGGCCGCCGGTGCCGGCCACCGAGGGGCCGAGCAAGTTCGCCCGCATCAAAGAGGGGCTGCTCCCCCACACCGAGAAGGCCGATTCCAAGACGGTGAGCTTCCACTACGACATGTCCAACGAGTTCTACGCGGACTTCCTCGGGCCTTCGATGACGTACACCTGCGCGGTGTTCGAGAACGAGGACATGAGCCTCGAGGACGCGCAGGCCAACAAGCTGCGCCTGATCCTCGACAAGCTCGGACTGGAGCCCGGCCAGCGTCTGCTCGACATCGGCTGCGGCTGGGGCTCGATGGTCATCGCGGCCGCACGCCGCGGCATCAAGGCGCTCGGCGTCACGCTCTCCAAGGAGCAGGCGGCGTACGCGAACGAATGGATCGAGCGCGAAGGCCTGTCCGACCTCGCCGAGGTGCGTGTGCAGGACTACCGCGAGGTGCCCGAACGCGACTTCGACGGCATCAGCTCGATCGGCATGATGGAGCATGTGGGCGTGAAGAACTACCAGAGCTACTTCGAGGAGATGTTCAAGCTCCTGAAGCCGATGGGGCGCCTGCTCAACCACCAGATCACCATCAGCCACGACAAGCCGGACGGCAAGCCGGGCACCGACGAGTTCCTCGACCGCTACATCTTCCCCGACGGCGACCTGGGTGCGCCCGGATTCATCGAATCATGCATCCACGACGCCGGATTCAACGTGGTGCATCAGGAGAACCTGCGCCAGCACTACGCGCTGACGCTGCACCATTGGAACCGCAACCTCTCCGAGCATTGGGAGGACGCGGTGAAGCAGGTCGGCTTCGAACGGGCGAAGGTGTGGGGCCTGTACATGGCGGCCTGCGCGCTCAACTTCGAGCTCGACGGCATCCAGATCCACCAGTTCCTCGCCGTGCGGCCGGACCGCGCCGGCCACCCGGACGGCAAGTGGTACCCGCTGCGCCCCTGGTGGAAGGCGTGACCTTCGGCCTCCCCTTGGCTCCCTCTGACGAGGGAGCTGTCAGCCGCAGGCTGACTGAGGGAGAGACCCCGTCAGAACTGGATGTAGTCCACTTCCTCGTGTTCTCCGGTCTCGAGGTATTTCGCCAGATCCTCGGGGCCGTTGAACACGGCCTTGACGGCCTGCGCGACCATCAGGTTCACGCGGTCCATCGGCGTCAGCTCGTCACGGTAGCCGTACACCGGCTTGCCCGATGCGTAGGCGTATCCGATTTCGAACATCGTGCCCGCGTCCTCGTCCATGAGGTTCGCGATGACGGCGTCCGCGGCGTCGATGCCCCTGATGTCGTCGACGAAGCAGCCTTCCGGCCCGACCTCCTCGATCTGACTGGCGAAGCGCGGCTTGAACAGCGTCCTGCCATGGTCTTCCAATACCTGTTCGAGACGCTCCATGCTGTGGGCCTGCTCCGGGTCGAAGAACGGCCCGGCCACATAGAAGTCGATATGTTCGTCGTCGTTGTTCGTATCGTTCATGCCCACCATTGAAACGCGGGGCGGTTCAAGCGACCACCATGCGGTTCACGTTTCGGACGAGCGACCGCGATATGGTCACTATGTGGAATCAGGCGCGCCGCAGCGCCCGTCGGTCATCAAGCTCCCCGCATCCCCAACCCCTTGCTCCCCCTTCAGGGGGAGCTGTCGCGTGCAGCGCAACTGAGGGGGATTCCAGGCCTACCCCTGGAACCTCAGACAGAAATAAACGAAACCCCGCAAGCAGTGCTTGCGGGGTTTCCATGGTGGCTCCGAACGGCGTCGATCCGTTGACCTAGCGATTTTCAGTCGCTCGCTCTACCAACTGAGCTACAGAGCCATTGGATAATCAATGAACCCGAAACCGGATTCCTAATCATCCTAGCGACCACGACCGGACTTGAACCGGCGACCTCCGCCGTGACAGGGCGGCGCTCTAACCAACTGAGCTACGCGGCCGTTGTTTCTCGCGTTTCCGTGAGGCAACGAGTGAATATATTACCCGAAACGAAGCATCGCGCAAATCACGGCGTGTCGCCTTATATTGCAACGATTTCGACCACCCGCACACGACGCTCACACAGGCGAATACACATGCAACTGCCCCGGAAACGCGCGTGGGGCGCGCCCGACGAACGGACACGCCCCACACGATGGCGCGATACGGCCACATGCGACTCAGTCGGTCTGCTTCCAGTTCTCGACATCGATGTGGTGCTCCGGGTTGGCCTGCCATGCACGCCACGCGGATTCGACGATGTCCTCCACGTTGTACTTGGCATGCCAGCCCATCTCCTCGTTGATGCGCTTCGGGGAGCCGATGAGGTGCGGCGGATCGCCGGCGCGACGGCCCTGGACGTGCTCCTCGAACGGAAGGCCGGTGACCTTCTTGAGCTCGTCGACGATCTGGCGCACGGAGGTGCCTTCGCCGGTGCCGACGTTGAAGGCGTCGTACTTGCGCTCGTCGCGGTCGAGGTACTTGAGGGCGGCGAGGTGCGCGTCGGCCAGGTCGGAGACGTGGATGTAGTCGCGCACGCAGGTGCCGTCCGGGGTCGGGTAGTCGTCGCCGAAGATCAGCGGGGCCTTGCCCTTCTTCAGACGATCGAGCAGCATCGGGATGAGGTTGAGGATGGCCGGGTCCTCGAGCTCGACGGGGCCGCAGCCGGCCACGTTGAAGTAGCGCAGCGCGCAGAAGCGGATGCCGTAGGTGCCTTCGCAGGCGCGGGCCATCCACTCGCCGAACAGCTTGGTCTGGCCGTACGGGTTGATCGGGAGCATCGGGACGACGTCCTCGGGGACCACGTCGACCGGCGGGACGCCGTAGGTGGCGGCGGAGGAGGAGAAGACGAGCTTCTTCGCCTTCTTGGACTTGGTCATGCCGGTGAGCACGTTGAGCATGCCGCCGATGTTCTGCTGGTAGTACCACAGCGGCTTCTCGACGGACTCGCCGACCTGCTTGCGGGCGGCGAAGTGGATGACGGCCTCGACGTCTTCGGCGTCGAGGATCTCGGCGAGGCGCTCGCCGGCGCCCGGCGCGGAGATGTCCATGCCGTAGAGGCGGGAGCCTTCGATGCGGGTGGGCTTGCCGTAGCTCAGATCGTCGACGACGACGACCTTCTCACCGGCCTCATGCAGAGCGTGGACGACATGGGCGCCGATGTAGCCGCACCCACCAGTGACGAGAACTGTCATATCTGGCCTTTCGATTGCCTTGTAGAGCCTTGCGGCGTGCGGTTCGACTGCGCGAGCCGCTGTTCGCTTCTGCTCACATTTGTTATATTTTCGAACAATTTGAGTATAACACGGCACATGAACGAACACACGCGTTTCCATGAATCAGCCCGGTCCAATCATACGGAATCATGGTGAATAATGGAACAACGCAAGACGACACCGGAAGGAACGCACATGACGGACGACCACGCCGCGAACGGCGACATCACCAACGGCGACATCACGGACACGGACGCCGTGAACGGAACGACGGAGGCGACGGCCGCGACGCCGCAGGCCGCGGCCGCGCCGACGCACCCGATGCACCGCGTGCTCTCGTTCGTGCGCCGCTCCGGCCGCCTCGACGCGCGACTCCAGCGCGCGTGGGACAACTACGCCGGCGACTATCTGCTCGACATCAACGCCGGCGAGGGCTCGCTCGACGTGCGCGACGGGTTCGCGTTCGACGCGGACTACGTGCGCGGCACGTGGGGCGATGCGAATCCGCTCGTCATCGAGATCGGCTCCGGCCAGGGCGAGAACATCGTCGCGGCCGCCGAGGCGAATCCGGGCACGAATTTCCTCGCGCTCGAGGTCTACGACCCCGGCGTCGCGCACACGTTGCTGCTCGCCGGCAAGCGCGGACTGAAGAACATCCGCGTGGCGCAGGTGAACGCGCCGGAGCTGTTCAAGGCGGCCTCCGACGGTGTGGCCGCCGAGGTCTGGACGTTCTTCCCCGACCCGTGGCCGAAGAAGAAGCACCACAAGCGCCGCATCGTGCAGCCGGAGCTGGCCGGCGAGGTGCGCCGCGTGCTGGCGGACGGCGGCGTGTGGCGCATCGCCACCGACATCGAGGACTACGCGCTGCACGTGCACGAGGTGATGGACGGGCTCGACGGCTGGCAGAACGCGGGCGACGTGACCGTGAGCCTGCCGACCGGCCACGTGGGCAAGGGCAACGCCGACCTCGCGGCCGACATGCCGCACGCCGACTTCACCGAGTCGGAGCGATTCGACGGCCGCGTGCTCACCAACTTCGAGAAGAAGGGCCTCGCCGCCGGCCGCGTGATTCACGACTTCACCTACCGCAAGGTGTGACGCGGGACGGCGCGACATGGGCGACGTGACGCGGGCGACGTGACGGCGCACGATACGACGGTGCACAACGCTCGACGACACGCCGGATTTGCGCAGCACCGACGACTTGCGTATTGTTATGCAAGTTGTCACGCCCCCATCGTCTAACGGTTAGGACACCAGACTTTCAATCTGACAACGAGAGTTCGACTCTCTCTGGGGGTACCTGCGGCGAGAGCCACGAAGGGCGCTGAAACTCAGATGTTTCAGCGCCCTTTCGCTTTCCAAGACCGTGAGAGTTCAACCGATGAAGTCGGTGCTGTCGAGGATGATGGGGACGTCCCTCGAAAAAGGGAATGACCCTATGGATAAGTGGGGCTATGTAGTGTTCCTCATCGATATGGGGAAATCAGTCGATGCTGGATTTAACCTGTTGTGACTTAACCTCACTTATCCATATTGAATATTTGTCATATTTGCGATATGATTGCCCCATCAACGTAGATGCCAATGAAGGGAGCAACCAATGCGTGGTCTGATTGCTTGGGGCGACGAAAGCGTCAGAACGCAAGGCCGCGATCTTCCCGCTTACTATATGGCCGCATGCATCTGCATGTCCGAAGAAGACGAAATACGCCGCAAATTATCTTCAGCACTCACAAGGCATGCAGCCAAGTTGCATTGGCGCGATATGACCTCTTCGGAGAAACGGAAATCCATACCGATCATCGAACATATGACACTGCCTCATATGGTGGTGGCGGCCATGCCTCTCGACGGAAGAGTAAGCTCGGAACGGGCCAGGAGAAAATGTATGGAACTGCTGCTGCCCATCCTGGAATACGAATATGGAGTAGACCGATTCTTCCTTGAATCACGGGAGTCCCATCAGGATGAGATGGACCTCACCTTCGTCAGAGGAATTCGCAGTCGTCATCTTATCGATAAGTTACGCGTGGATTTCAGGCCCGGTGCCGATGACGCGCGCCTATGGATTCCCGATCAAGTTCTCGGCGCAGTCGGAGATACGCGCAACAAGACACTGGATTTCAGTCCACTGGTCGAATCCTTGGATTTTCGTACCGTGAATCTACAAGATGTCTAATAGCTGATATATCAGATGAGGCGTCTCTGCAATCAACGGATTACGGAATAGCGCTAGCCACAGTCGCGATTACGCGCTATAGTATGAGATAAGCCAGCCTCCGAGGAGGAAATGGAAGTAGGAGCCGGATTCCCTGTGCATCATGGGGGCCGGCTCCTGCGCTATCTAGGCCGATGCCGCCCTATAAGGACTCAAAGGGGTCAAAGAACCGTGTCATCCGGGAAAAGTTGCACTGATTCCGTCCCAGCGCAAGAAATCCCGGAAAAGAACCGCGACGCCCGGGATTCCTTGCGCTGACGTCGTCACAGCACAAGAAATCCCGGGGAATGGGAGGAGTTTCCGGGATTTCTTGCGTTGACGCCGCCTCAGTGCAAATAATCCCGGATGATAGGGCGGATTTCCGGGATTTCTTGCGCCGAAGGCATCTGTCGCCGGAGCATCCGCCGACGAGGGCACCCGCCGCCGGGGGAACGCGGTTTGCACCGCGATTTGCGCCACGGTTGCACGACGGCGGCCGTAGCGCAACCGCACCACGGTTACAGCGCAACCGCGCCACGGTCGCAGCGAAGTCGCATCTATCATGAGGAGACATGAGGGACTTGGCGGACGAGACCAGACGGGAGACCGTCGCGCGGGTGACGGCGGCGTTGAAGAGCAAGCCGCGGCCGGTGGCGATCCGAGGCGCACGCAAGGTGGATGCCCATGGCGAACGGCGCGACTATTGGGTGGTCGCCGATGCGCGCGGCGTGATCGCGGCATGCGGCTCGGATGACGACAACGCGAACGACAACGCGAACGACTATGACCCAGCCGGGGAAAGTACGGGTCACGTTTCCCGCGCCGGAACCACACCGTTCCGACGCGCCTGCCGCGCGGTCGGCATCGATCCGGACTCCCCCGAGCCGGGCGCGATCATCGACGCGGACGGGCTGATCCTCACGCCCGGATTCGTGGACATCCACTCCCATGGCGCGTGGGGAGCGTCGTTCGACGACGGGCCGGACGGCATCGACACGGCGCGCGCCGGTCACGCGATGCACGGCACGACGCGCCAGGTGCTGTCGCTCGTCACCAATCCGATGGACGTGATTCTACGCAACATCCGCATCGTGCGCACCGCAATGGGCTCCGGACGACCGGACATCCTCGGCTGCCATCTGGAAGGCCCGTTCCTCGCGCCGGAACGCAAGGGCGCGCACGCGCTGGAACACCTACGGAACCCGACGCCCGAACTCATCGACGCACTGCTCGACGCGGCTGGTGGCGACCGCGGCACCGCCAGCACCGCCAGTACCGACGCTACCGACGCCGCCGACCCCAGCACCACCAGCTCCGACGCACCCACCGCCCTCGCAGCAAACCACCCCGGCTGTATCCGCCAGATCACCATCGCCCCGGAACTCCCGCACGCCCTCGACGCCATCAGCAGGTTGCACGCCGCCGGCGTCGTCCCCGCAATCGGCCACACCGACGCCGACTATCACACCGCCGAAGCCGCCTTCGCCGCGGGCGCCGGCATCATGACGCACATGTTCAACGCGATGAACGGCCTGCATCACCGCGATCCCGGTCCGATTCCGGCCGCAATCGAGAACCCGCGCGTCATCATCGAACTCATCAATGACGGCTTCCACGTGGACGATCCGATGGTGCGGCTCGGCTTCGCGCTCGCGCCGCACCGGATCGCGCTCGTCACCGACGCGATGGCCGCCACCGGCTGCCCGGACGGCGCGTACCGTCTCGGCGGCCTCGACGTGAGCGTGGTCGCCGGCCGAGCGCGCCTCGCCGACGGCGGCGCGATCGCCGGCTCCACGCTCACGATGGAAGCCGCCGTCCGGCGCGCGGTCGTTGCGCTCGGTCTCGGCCCGGTCGACGTCGTCGAGGCCTCCACGCTCACTCCGGCGCGCGCGTTCGGCTTCGACCGGCCCAATCCCGTCACCGGCGCGCCGCTCGGTCTGATCTCCCCCGGCTACGCCGCCGATTTCAACCTGATCGACGCGACGGACTGGACCGTCCGTCACACCTGGTGCGCCGGCCGCCGCCTGCGGTGAGACGAAACAGGCGCGCCGCGCTACCGACTGCACCTCGTGCCCCATGGTGCGGTGAAAACCCCATGGTGCGGTCGATGAAAACGGCTTAATTCCGCCGTTGTGGAGATTGTGTGTTACCGCACCATGGGGGTGGGGACGGAATGGGTCGGTTCGATCTGGCGGAGTTGGCTTGCTAGATCACTGCCGGATACCTTCATGAGCGCAAGCCCCGAACCGCGAGGAACGGTGTAGTCCGCCGGCCGGGCGAAACCGTTGGGATACGGAAGCCCATGCCGCCATCATGTGAAGACGGGATGGATTGCCGTGCAGAAGGCATGAGACCCCAAGGGGATGGAAACAAAATGCCGGGTTCCGAAGCAACGCTCCAGAACCCGGCATCCCGGCACCGCGGTGTTAGCACCGTGGACCTCATCGAAAGCCCCGCTGAAGCAGGGCGATATTTGTATTAGGGAAATCGAAACAAGTGATTGTCATCCCTCAATGAAAGCCCAAGATTGAGCAGCGACCATCAATCGACACATCGAATCTTGAGTCCAACCGAAGGGTACCACACGCACATAGCGTACGTGTGGTACCCTAGACGTGATGCTGTTCTATGTTAAAGCATAATCACCAGCACCAGAATGACGACCAGCAGCTTAAAATTCAGCAGTTTAATGTCCACTGGTAGTCTCCTTTCTCTGAGTCGGTTGCCCATGGCAGTGGGCAACCGAATTTTTATTTGCACGTTCATTCGTTTACGGCCTTATTTTTAGCCAATTCGAACGAACACTGTGAGGTTACCTCGCGCCATGGACAGCGTGCTCGAAATCAAAACAAGTAATTGTCATGTATGAATAAATTTAAAATCCCGACAATCACGGGTGCCGTTAACCAACTACATAGTAGCATAAGCCTCACGTGCAATGGCCGTTACGGTCCAGATAGACCGCAACGGCCATTGCGACGCGCGTCAATGACGAGCGCGATGACGGCGCAGGGCCAGGGCGACGGCGCAGACGGCGAGCACGAGGATGGTCACCGCGAGTGCGCCGGCTATGGCCGCGCCGGTCGCCGGGAGCGGCGACTTGGCGGAGGCGTTGGCCTGCGCGGATGACTGTCCGACTGGACGCTGCGCGGTGCCAGCGGAGTCACCGGAACCGTTGGAACCGGCATTGCCGTTGGAACCATTGCCATTGTTCCCACCGGTATCGCCACTATCGCCGGAACCATCGGAACCGCCGTTACCAGAACCGTCGTTACCGCCGTTACCGTTGTCGCCGTCCGAGCCGTTCCCCGGCTTGTCCGGCTTATCCGGCTTGTCCGGATCCGGTGTGGGTTCGGGCTCCGGATCCGGCTCCGGCTCCGCATCGTCCTTGACGGTCACGTCGAACGTCGTGGAGACGACGTGGGACGTGTCGCCGCCGACGGTCATGGAGACGGTGACGGTCTGGCGTCCGGGCGCGGAGGCGTCGTAGCCGGTGAACGCGAGTTCGCCATCGGCCTCGCTCAGCGGCGCGGTGGTGCCGCCGTCGAGGAGTCGGCGTACGGCGATACCGTCCGTGTCGAGCGCCTCGCCCTTGGCGTATGCGGTCTTGGACGGACCGGAGACCAGCGTGAGCCCGGTGACGGCCGAATCCGGGGCAGCGACGCGCACGAGGCTGAAATCGTCAAACACGGCCCAGCCGCCCGCGTCCTGTTTGACGCTGAAGCCGACGGTGAGCACGCCGTCCGCGCCCACGTGCACCGGCTTAAGCGTCGGATTCAGCCACTTATACCCGGCGGCACCGGCACCAGCCGAACCGCCGGCACCAGCCGAACCCGCCCCCGGCAGCTTCTCCCCCACCGCGTCGAGCTCGGCGCCGCCCGCATCCTTCGCATACAGGCGGATGTCGTCGTTCTTGCCGCTGTCGCCGGTGAGCCAGCCGGAGAACACGTACCAGCCTTCGGCCAGTCCGGTCACCCGCTGTTCCACGGTGAAGTCCATGGCGGCGGCGTTCCACGCGTTGAGGCTCTTGCTGCCTTCGTGCAGGTCGGATTCCTTCTTCTGGGTCTTGACGCCGACTGAGCCCTGCGGCTTGTTCCACGTGGCGGTCCAGGAGTCGAATCCGTCTTCGAAGCCGCCGTTGGCGAGGAGATTTCCGCTCGGCAGGTCCGGGTCGTTCACGGTCACGGTGAACGTGGCGGTCCTGCCGGCCGTGTCGTCGCTCTTGGAGGTGACGGTGACGGTCTTCTCGCCGGGCAGGTCGGCGTCGAAGCCGCTCAGCTCGTACCGGCTCGCGTCCAGCGTACCGACGGTCTTGCCGCCCGCCGTTTCGCTGACTTCAAGTCCGGTCGTGTCGAGTCGGTCGCCGATCACGTAGGAGGTCTTCGCGGGCGTCTTCGTCACGGCGATCGCGTCGGCGGCGACCGGCGCGTCGCCGTTCACGGTGACGGTCACGTCGGCTTCCAGCGGCGTGTCGCTGTTGTACAGCATGGCGGTCACGTGGATGACGGCGGTGCCGCCGGCGAGCGCGGTGACGACGCCGTTGGCCTCGCCCACCGTAGCGACCTTGGGCGCGCTGGACGTCCACGTGACGGATTTGAGCAGCACGTCGCCGTCGCCGCCGGTGCTGCGCGCGGCGAGGCGCAGCGTGCCGCCGGCGTCGAGCGTCGTCTTGCCGCCGGTCAGGTCGTCGCCCGTCGCCGCGTCGGTGACGGTGAAGAACTCGGAGGCTCCCGGCGTCTTGGTGATGTCCACGGCGATGTCCGTGTACACGTTCGGCGATTGCTTCGAGGCGACGCGCACCGTGCCCTTGACGGGCACGATCGCGTCGAGGTCGTCGTAGTAGGCGACGGGCGCGATCACGCCGTCATCGTTCACGGCGACCGTGTCCGGGTCGAGCGAGGTGTAGGTCACGTCCTGGCTGTAGCCGGCGGGTTCCACGGACGCGGCGATCCGGTGGGTGGCGCTCAGCGTGCCCTTGATGGGGACGAGTCTGACGCTGGTCGCGTCGACCTTGACCGCGCTGGCGGAGGGTTCGGCCGCGTAGACGGCGAGGTTGTCGAGTCGGGTGGTCCAGTTCAGCGTGCCCGCGCCACGGGTTCCCCACAGTTGGATGCCGGCGAGGGTGCCGTCGTAGTCGACGCCGTCGGCGAACGGCACGGTGTGGGTGGCGGTGAGTTTCGCGTCGGTTTTGGACGTGACGGTGAACGTGATCTTCCGTGCGGTGAAGTCGAGCGCGACATGCACGTTGTACCATGCGTTGTTCCGATCGAATCCGTCGCCGACGGCGGTGGTTCCGGTCAGGGCGCTGTTCGTGTCCTTGGTGGACGACCGTCCGCCGGTGTTGTAGACGAGTTCGGCGTCCGCATTGGTCTGCAGGCTCAGATAGCGGTTGTCGGAACCGTCCACGAGCGTGAGGAACGCGCCTTTGGAGCCGGCGGGCGCGCCCACGTTCCAGTCGACGTCGAACACGACCTTGCCGTTGGCGACGGCCGGGGCGAAGGTCCTGGCCGTGGCGCGGCCGCCGGAGCCGCCGCCGGAGATCTCGAGCACGTGGCCGGAACCGCCGTCCGCGTCGCCGTCGACGACCTTCGCGCCCAGCTGGCCGGCGTAGTTGGCGTACTTGCCGAATCCGCCGTTGCCGCCGACGTCGATGCCGTCGAAGCTTTCGGAGATGGTCGGCACGTACACGGTCGCCTTGTCGCTGAATCGTCCATCCTTGGTGGCGGCGGTGATGACGGCGACGCCGGGCTTCAGCGCGGTGACGGTGCCGAACGCGTCGACGGTCGCCACGGATTCGTCGCCGGAACTCCAGTCGACGTCGGTTTCGGTGGCGTCGTCGGGCGTGACGGCGGCGTTGAGCCGCACCGTCGCGCCGTCGCCGCCCTGCGCGCCGAGCGCATCGGACTTGACCCACACCTCATGCCGGTCGAGCGTGACGCCGGTGGCCGCGATCGCGTCCTTCTGCACCTTGACGGCGACGCTCGCGCTGTACCCGCCGTTCACCGTGGTGACGGTGACGGTGGTCTCGCCGATCGCGTTGCCGGTCACGTTGCCGTCCGCGTCCACGCCGGCGACGGCGGGGTCCGCGGACGTCCACGTGACGGACTTGTCGTCGGCGTCGGACGGCGTGACGAGCACGTCGAGCCGCTTCACGCTCCCCTTCTGGATGGTAAGTCTGTCGCGGCCGAGCGAGACGCCCTCCACCTGCACGGGAACGGCGTGGACGGTCACGCTGGCCGAGGCGGCGGGATTGTCGTCGGATGTGACGGTGACGACGGCGTCACCCCGGCCGACGGCGGTGACCTTGCCGGTCTGGTCGACGCTGACCGCGTCCGGATTCGACGAGCTCCACGTGACCTTGTACAGGGTGGCGTCCTTCGGGTTCACGGTGGCCGTGAGCTGCGTGGAACGGCCGTGGCTGAGCGTAATCGGAGCGGTCTTGTCGAGCGTGACCGAGGCGACGGGCGTCTTGGTGGCGTCCACGGTGAACGTGAGCGTCGCCTTGCCGTCGTCGGAGGTGACGGTGACGGCGGTCCGGCCGGCCTGCTTCACGTCGAGCTGCACGACGGAGCCGTCGTCGGTGCGCTGTTCCATGCGCCCCTTGGCGGTCTGCCAGGTCTCGCCGAAGAACGTGGCGACGCCGGTGTCGGAGGAGGTGAACACGGCATGCTGGTCGCTCACGGTCTTGGACAACGTGGCGGTCATGTCCACCGAGTCGAGCGCCTTGGCGGCGATGACGTCGCCGTCGTGCACCCGCTTGCCGCCGACGGTCACGACGAGATCGCCGTCGGCGGCCTGCGTCGGGGCCTTGACGGCGACGCGCGCGGTGGCGGACACGCCGCCCACGCCATCCTCGCCGCCCGCGCGTGCGGTGATCGTCGCGGTACCGGCCTTCACACCGGTCACGAAGCCCTGCGCGGAGACGGTCGCGACGTCCGGATCGCTGGACGTGTACGTGATCGCGCTGTCGGACAGCACGGCGTCGGTGGGCTGGACGGTAGGCTTGAGCCGCCGGGACATGCCGCCCGCGGTGAGCGTGAGGTCCGCGTCCTCGAATCCGATGGCGGTGGGTTTGGCGGGGGCGACCTCGTAGCGGCCGTCCGCGATGCCGTTGTCGTTGCTCAGCGGCGTGACGACGTCCGCGGTCTTCGTCTTGGCGACGCCGCGGATGAGGTACGCGTACATGGAATCCATCATGTCGCCGGCCTTGCCGGCCTCGGTGCTGCCCATCTCCCGGATGGCCGGGTCGCCGTTGTTGAACATGATGCGCTGGTTGACGTCCGCGGAGCCGCCTTCGGTGCTGGCCGCGCCCGGCGTGGGGATCCAATCGGTCTCCCAGTAGTAGAAGCCGCGCGTGCGCCCGTACGGATCGGGGGTGTCGAGTGGCGCCTGCATGTAGTCAAGCAGCCAGTTGTACTGGCCGTTCGGACTGCCCGCGTAGGCGGCCTGGGTCATCTGGCTGGTCTGCTGGTCGAACGTGGCTTTGTAGCGGGTGAAGCTGTAGCCGGCCTCCACGTTCACGTAGTCGCGCCAACGGTGTTCCCCACTCGCGTTCATCGCGTTCGCGAACTTGATGATGTTGCCGCTGGAACGGCCGCCGTACAGGGAGTGCGCCTCGCCGTCGTATTCGGCGCCGTTGGCGGACAGCCCCTCAAACATGGTGAACGCGTAGTCCACGTCGTAGCCGTTGTTGGTGTGCACGTAGGTGGGGATGCCGGGGGCCACGTCCTTGATCGCGTCGTAGGAGGCGGCGACGATGGCCGCGTGTCCCTCGCTGGTGGCGCCCTGGCCGATCGGGCGGATGAGGCCGCCGTCCTGCTCGTTGCCGGTCTTCACGCCGGCGAGGTTCACGTGCCGGTCCACCAGTTCGGTCATGAAATCGTGCACGTAGTGGTACACGATGGCCTTCATGTGGCTCAGGTCGGATTCGGAAAGCGTGCCGTCGTACGCCTTGTTGAGCCATTCGAGCGGCGTGTAGGCCTTCGCGGCGCTGATCCACGAGTCCGAGTAGTGGAAGCTCGGCAGGTAGCTCATGCCAAGTTCGGTGGCGCGCACGCCGAGTTCGGCGGAATGCTCCTTGTCGAAGTAGCCGCCCTGGGGCATGCGGTAGGGCATCGGATCGCCGTTCGCGTCGTCGAAGCTCTGGTAGACCTTGGTCAGGCTCTTCGGGTAGTAGGTGTCGTTGCCGGCCTGCACGAAGATCATGTTCGTGATCGAGTTGACGCCGTGGTTGGCGAGGATGTTCAGGCAGTCCTGCTGGACGCCGTTGGCGAAGTACTTGCCGCCGTTGTCCTCGATGAGCGGCAGGAACGAGACGTCCGCGCCCTTGGCGACGCCGACGTCGTGCATCTCGAACAGGTCGACGTCGTCCACCCACGCATGGTCCTGGCCGTTGCCGGTCCACGGGTCCTCCACATACGTCCCGTCGGTCCGGTGCAGCGTGACGGATTTCGTGTAGGCCTCGTCGTGCACGGTGTTCGCGTATACGGTGATCTCGCCGGTCGCGCCGGTGGTGAACACGACGCTGACGAGCGAGTATCCGGTGGTGCCGGACGGCGCCTGCCGCAGCACCGTGCCGTCGGCGCCCCTGACGCCGATGTTGATGCGGTCGCCGGTCGATTCGCGGTTGACGAGCAGGCCGTCCTGACCGCGCCAGTTGTTGTGCGCCTCGGTGGAGAACGTGTCCTGGCGGTCGACCTTGGTGCGTGCGGTGAGCACGTATTTCGTGTTCGGCTTGACCGTGACGGTCTGCGCCACGGTGGATCCGGCGGCGAGGCGGAGCGCCTTGGATCCGGTGTCGGCGTTGGCGCCGTCCACGGCGACGTCGCCGGTGGTGGTCCAGCCGTCCGTCCCCTGTTCGAAGTCCCAGTTGGCGAGCGCGTTGGCGTCGTCGGAGTCGAGTTGGAGGTTGAGGCCGTCGACGGCGAGGGCGTTGGCTCCGGCGGTGATGGTGACGGTCATCCGCCCGTTGTAGACGAGCACGTTGCGGTGCGATGTGGCGGTCCACTGGCCCGTCTTGAGATAGGCGTCGAGCTTCAGCACGGAGTCGGGGCCGCCCGTGCCGGAGACGGTGAGGTTGGCGGTGTTGCCGCCGGCCGCGCCCTTCACGTTCAGGTTCAGCGAGTAGCTGCCCTGCGGGATGCCGGTGATGGTTCGGGTGATGGACGCGCCCGCGGGCAGGTCCGCGTACCGGTCGCCTTCCGAGGCGCCGCCGGTGACGGTCGTGACGTCGCCTTTGGCGGTCCATCCGTCCAGCCCCGATTCGAAGCCCATGTTGCTCACCGGGCGGACGGTCGCGTCGGCCGAGGTGTTGGTCACGTCGGCGGTGGCGGTGGCCGCCGTGCCGGCCGCGATCATCGCGAGCGCGATGGCCGCGGCGGCGACGCCGGCCACCGCGGCGCGCGCACGGCGGGTGACGCGGGTGACGATGCCGGCGACGACGCGATGGATGATGCCGACGATGTTGGCGACGCGATGCCCCGTGCGCGGTTGCGTGTGCTGCCCGGTACCATGTTGCCCGGTACTGTGATACCCGATACCGTGATGCCCGGCGTCGGGACGATTCTGCTGGTGTGTTCCGTTCATTGGCCTGTCGATCCTTCTACGACACCTGACGGGCTCTCTCCCTCGTCAAGTGGTACAGCTGTGTACCATACAACATCGCAGGATAGCATGGAAACCGACTCTTGGTCAACCGGTGTATCACCGCACCTCACCCCCCCCCCTCGCACTCACGCACTCCATCCCATGGTGCGGTAAAACCCCCATGGTGCGGTCGCCGAAAACGGCTTGATTCCGCCGTTATGGAGATTGTGTGTTACCGCACCATGGGAGAGTGCGCGCGGGATACGCGCGGGAACGGGGGTTAGTGTTCGGCGGCGGTGAGGCGCTGGGCCACCCAGTCGACGATGTAGGGGGCGACTTCCTCGATCTGGTCGATGGCGACCTCGAACTCGTGGGGACCGCCGTACCACGGATCGACCAGGTCGATCTCGCTTTCACGGCCGGCCGGCGGCTTCGGCAGATTCGGGTCGAAGCTGCGGTACATATGCACCTCGGCGCGCTTCGCCGGCGGCAGCATGCGCAGCAGGGCGCGCATGTGCGAGGCGGTCATCGGCAGGAACAGGTCGGTGCGGTTGATCTCGTCACGGCTGATCCGATGCGCGAAATGGTCGCGCGGAATCTCGTCGCCATAGCCGCGCTCGCGCAGCACATGCACGGCGCGCGGGTCGATCGGGTGGCTCCACTCCTCATCGGAGACGCCGCTGGACTCGACGTCCACGCGATCGGACAGGCCGCGCTCGTCGAAATAGTGGCGCAGGATGATCTCGCCCATCGGCGACCGGCAGATGTTGCCGGTGCACACGGTCATGACGGTGTACTTCTTCTCGTCGGTCATACTTCTCTTTCGGCTAACGGGAACGCACATACTTGATGAAACGGTACCGGGCGATACCGGATTCCGGCTTCTTCGGCTTCAGCCACGGCGAACGGTCGGCGACCTGCCAGCCGGCGTGGTCGTCGTCCGCGAGCGCGGCGATGTCGGGCGCGTACGTGTCGGCGTCCACGGCCGCGTCGAGCAGGGTGACGAACACCTTGTTCGCCTGCGGCAGGGCCTCCTCGAACAGTTGCGCGCCGCCGATCACCCAGATCTCGGAACGGTCGAGACCGTCGTCCGGAATCGCCTCCTGGCGGGCCAGGTCGAGCGCGTCCTCCAGACTGTCGACCACGGTCGCGCCGGGCGCGCGGTACTGGTGGTCATGGGAGACGACGATGTTGTCGCGGTTGGGCAGGGGCCTGTAACGCAGGTCCAGCGACTCCCAAGTGCGACGACCCATGATCACCGGGTGCGAGACGGTGAGCTCCTTGAAATGCTTCATATCCTCGGCGAGATGCCACGGCATGCCGCCCTCCAGACCGATGGCCCCCGTACGACCTTCCTTGTCGCGGGCTTCGGCCCAGATGAGGTTCACCGAGAACGTCTTGGGGAAATCGTCGCCCCAGTCCTCGGTCTCGTCGAGCCCGGCATCCCCGGGCTCGGGTTCGTGATAGCCGCTTCGGCTACTGTCATGCTCCATTTCGGACTCCTTGAGTGGGATTGGACTGGAACAGAAGTGTAATGTCAGACGGCGACGGGCGCCTTGATGGTGGGGTGATGACGGTAGTCGAGGATATGGAAGTCCTCGTATTCGTAGTCGAAGATCGAGTCGGTCTTGTCGATCGCGATCTTCGGGTACGGGTAGGGCTCGCGCGACAGCTGTTCGAGGACCTGCTCGATGTGGTTGTCGTACACGTGGCAGTCGCCGCCGGTCCACACGAACTCGCCGGGCTCGAGGCCCGCCTGCTGCGCCATCATCAGGGTGAGCAGCGAGTAGGAGGCGATGTTGAACGGCACGCCGAGGAACATGTCGCAGCTGCGCTGGTAGAGCTGGCAGCTGAGCTTGCCGTCGGCCACGTAGAACTGGAAGAGCGCGTGGCAGGGCGGCAGCGCCATGTGCTCGACTTCGGCCGGGTTCCACGCGGAGACGATCATGCGGCGCGAATCCGGGTGATGCTTGATGAGGTCCATCACGTTGGCGATCTGGTCGATCGTGCGGTTCGGGTCGTCCGGGGTCGGGGCCGGCCAGCTGCGCCACTGCACGCCGTAGACCGGACCGAGGTCGCCGTTCTCGTCCGCCCACTCGTCCCAGATGTGCACGCCGCGCTCCTGCAGCCAGCGCACGTTCGAGGAGCCTTTGAGGAACCACAGCAGCTCGTAGGCGAGGCCCTTGAAGAACACGGTCTTCGTGGTGAGCAGCGGGAACGTGCCGTCGGACAGGTCGAAGCGGATCTGGCGGCCGAACAGGGAGATCGTGCCCGTACCGGTGCGGTCCGACTTGAGCGTGCCCTCGGTGAGGATCGTGCGCACGAGATCCTCGTACGGGGTGGGCACGTCCGTCTCGGGGCGGGCGGGGATGCGGGTGCGGATGTCAGCGAGTTGTTCCGGGGTCAAAGCCATGGGCACCAGTGTAGCGTGACCCCCTCAGTCCGGCCGTGACCCCGCCGTCAGCCCGTGACCCCGCCGTCAGCCCGTGACCCCGCCGTCAGCCCGTGACCCCCTCAGTCCGGCCTCCGGCCGGCCAGCTCCCCCTGAAGGGGGCGCATGCCGTCTTCCTGCTCCCCGGAAAGGGTGCATATCATCTCTTTGCTCCCCCTTTAGGGGGAGCTGGCGGCGAAGCCGGCTGAGGGGGTTCGCTTCGGCGGATGGCGATTTGCGGCGAAGGCGGCGGTTTTCGGCTAGATTGGAGATGGTCGCGACGCGACAGGCGCGCCGCACGGATAGACGAGGAGTCATCATGGCCAAGCGACTGTGGGTGGAACGCAACAAGGACGGTTCGTGGGACGCGTTCAGCGAAGACGGCGCGCACATCAAGTTCGGCAAGGACCGCGGCCAGTTCACGCCGGGCGATCTGATGAAGATCGCGCTGGCGGGCTGCGCGGCGCTGTCCAGCCAGTTCGCGATCGAGCATACGCTGGGCGAGGGCAAGGGCGCGAAGATCGTCGTCGGCGGCACCTATGACGCGGACAACGACGCGTACATCAACTTCGACGAGCAGGTCGTCGTCGACGCGACCGGCTCCGATCTGAGCGACGAGGACGCGGCCAAGCTCAAGGAGCGCATCACCCGTCACATCGACAAGGGCTGCACGGTCAAGCACACCTACGTGCAGGAGACCCCCGTCCGCATGGAAGTGACGATCAAGAAGTAGGCCAATCGCACGCAATCGGCCCCCCTCTGACTGAACCGCACCCTGATTGTTGGACTGAAGTAATTCGGATTCGATGATTGGAGGTGCGGTTTCTCATGTCCGGGAATCGCAGGCGTCGTTATGACGATGGTTTCATGCGGCTCGTCGTTGGTGTCTTCCATGAGGGCCATGGCTATAAGGCCGCGGCGCGCCGGCTTGGCG